>NZ_JBHVFF010000015.1:0-51329 GCF_042801895.1 Streptomyces sp. NPDC057543
GGTGGGCGACCAGGGCGGCCAGCCGGTCGTTGTCACCGAGGCCCTGTGCCGGTCAGAGGGTCGGACGGTCAGTCGTCCGAGTCGCCCCGGCGCACCGACAGCAGATCCTCCAACTGCTCTTCGCGTGCCTGCGCGGCCACGAACAGCAGTTCGTCACCGGCCTCCAGCGTCTCGTCGGTGCCCGGCGTCAGCACGCGCTGCCCGCGGATGATGGTGACCAGCGAGGTGTCCTCCGGCCAGGCCACTTCGCCGACCTGCGTGCCGGCCAGCGCCGACTCCGGGGGCAGCGTCAGCTCGACCAGGTTGGCGTCGCCGTGGCTGAAGCGCAGCAGCCGGACCAGGTCGCCGACGCTCACCGCCTCCTCGACCAGGGCCGACATCAGGCGCGGCGTGGAGACCGCCACATCGACGCCCCAGGCCTCGTTGAACAGCCACTCGTTCTTCGGATTGTTGACCCGGGCCACGACCCTCGGTACGCCGTACTCGGTCTTCGCGAGCAGCGAGACGACCAGATTCACCTTGTCGTCGCCGGTCGCGGCGATCACGACATTGCAGCGTTGCAGCGCCGCCTCGTCGAGCGAGGTGATCTCGCAGGCGTCCGCCAGCAGCCACTCGGCCATCGGCACCCGCTCCACCGAAATAGCCGTCGGCGCCTTGTCGACGAGCAGCACCTCGTGCCCGTTCTCCAGCAGCTCGCCCGCGATGGAGCGGCCCACCGCACCGGCCCCGGCAATCGCGACACGCATCAGTGACCGCCCTCCTCAGGACCTTCGGCGAAGGCCGCCTCGACCTTCGCGATCTCGTCCGTACGCATCATCACGTGGACCAGGTCGCCCTCCTGCAGCACTGTCTGCGAGGTGGGCAGTATGGCTTCGCCCAGCCGGGTGAGGAACGCCACGCGGACGCCCGTCTCCTCCTGCAGCGTGCTGATCTTGTGGCCGATCCAGGACGGGGTGGTGTGCACCTCCGCGAGCTGCACACCCCCGCTCGGATCCCGCCACAGCGGCTCGGCGCCCGAGGGCAGCAGCCGTCGCAGCATCTGGTCCGCGGTCCAGCGCACGGTGGCGACGGTGGGGATGCCGAGACGCTGGTAGACCTCGGCGCGCCGGGGGTCGTAGATCCGCGCCGCGACATTCTCGATGCCGAACATCTCGCGGGCGACCCGGGCGGCGATGATGTTCGAGTTGTCGCCGCTGCTCACCGCGGCGAACGCACCGGCCTCTTCGATCCCCGCCTCGCGAAGGGTGTCCTGGTCGAAGCCGACACCGGTGACGCGCCGCCCACCGAATCCGGATCCCAGGCGCCGGAACGCCGTCGGGTCCTGATCGATGACGGCGACCGTGTGCCCCTGCTGCTCCAGGGTCTGCGCGAGAGCGGCTCCAACTCGCCCGCAGCCCATGATGACGATGTGCACCTTGCGCCTACCTCGCAGTCCTGGTCGTCCGGCTGACCTGCGAAAACACCCTGCTCACACTTCTTTCTCAGCTTGCCGGGCAAACAACGGGGCAACGGTCTGTCCCGTTGCCCAGGATGAGCTTATGCGGCCGGGAGTGCGAGGCCTCATCCGAGTGCGCTTTCGCCGCGCCCGTGCTGCGGACGAGATGCGGGCGCGACGCGGACGGGATGCGGGCGCGACGCGGACGGGATGCGGACGGGATGCGTCCGCGATGCGGACGGGGAGGCCGCCGAGTGGAGCCGCCCCAGTGGTGTCTCCTTGGACTGCCCCTTGAGCGCGGCCCATACAGACATCTAACATGTCAGTTCATGGAGACCTTGCGCCCCGTCCGACGGACCTTGCTGCGGGACACCGCGTACGAGGCGATCCGGGACGCCATCGTCCGCGGCGACATCCCGCCCGGTGCCCCCGTTCGCGATGCCGACCTCGCCGAACGCCTCGGCCTCTCCCGGGCCCCGGTCCGCGACGCGTTGTCCCGCCTCTCCGGCGAGGGACTCGTCGAGTCCAAGCCGCAGAGCTACACCCGGGTGACCCGTCTGGTGCCGCGCGACGTCAGGGATGCGGCGGCGGTCGTACGCGCCATGCAGGAACTGGCCGCCAGGACCGCCGTGCCCCGCCTCACGGATGCGGACATCGCCGCGATGCGGCAGGCGAACGACCGCTTCCGGGACGCGACCAGCCGCGGCGACGTGGCGGACGCGCTGCGCGCCGACGACCGGCTCCACGACGTCCTCGTCACCGCCTGTGGCAACCGCGCCGTGGCCGCCACCGTCGAGCGCTACACCCCATTGATTTGGCGCCTGGAGTGGCGGCAGTTCGGCACGGCGAGCGCGGCGCACGGCTCGGCGGAGCTGCACGACCGGCTGATCGAGGCGTGCGCGGGGCGCGATGCCGACGGGGCGGCCCGGGTCACCGCCGATATCTGGCGGGCACTCGAAGAGCTCGCTGACGATCCGTCCGCCGAGAGGCCTTAGACCACCGGTCCGAGCTCCAACCGGACGCCCCCTGCCGGCAGACGAACCAACCACCACCACCGTCACCTCCATCACCCCCGATCAAGGGAGCTCCCGTGACTCAAACAGCCCCGCCCTCCGCCTCTTCCTCCATCTCCTCGTACGACCGCTACCCCCTCCTCTTCGGCCCCTCTCCCGTCCACCGCCTGGACCGGCTCACCGACCACCTCGGCGGCGCGGCCGTCTGGGCCAAGCGGGAGGACTGCAACTCCGGCATCGCCTACGGCGGCAACAAGACCCGCAAGCTCGAGTACCTCGTGGCCGACGCCCTGGCGAAGGGCTGCGACACGCTTGTATCGATCGGCGGTGTCCAGTCCAACCACACCCGCCAGGTCGCGGCCGTCGCCGCCCGCGCCGGCCTGAAGTGCGTACTCATCCAGGAGAGCTGGGTCGAGTGGCCCGACGCCGTCTACGACAAGGTCGGCAACATCCTGATCAGCCGCCTGGCCGGTGCCGATGTCCGCCTGGTGCGCGCCGGGTTCGGCATCGGTGTCAAGGACAGCTGGGAGCAGGCGCTGCGCGAGGTCGAGGAGAGCGGCGGCAGGCCGTACGCCATCCCCGCCGGCGCGTCCGACCATCCGCTCGGCGGGCTCGGCTTCGCGAACTGGGCCTACGAGGTCGCCGAGCAGGAACGCGCGCTAGGCGTGTTCTTCGACACCGTGGTCGTCTGCTCGGTGACCGGGTCCACCCAGGCAGGCATGGTCGCGGGCTTCGCGGCGCTCGAAGAGGCGGGCGCCCGTCCACGGCGCGTGCTGGGCATCGACGCGTCCGCCGAACCCGCTCGTACCCGTGAGCAGATCGCCCGGATCGCGGCCGGCACCGCACGGCTCATCGGGGTGCGCCGCGAGCTCACCGTGGACGACATCGAGCTGGACGAGCGCTACCACGCGGGCACGTACGGCATCCCCGACGACACCACCCTCGACGCGATGCGGCTCGCCGCCCGTACCGAGGGCATGGTCACCGACCCCGTGTACGAGGGGAAGTCGATGGCCGGGACGGTCGACCTCGTGGCGCGCGGCGAGATCGCCCGGGATTCCACCGTCCTTTACGCCCATCTCGGCGGTCAGCCCGCATTGAATGGTTACAGCGCCCTGTTCGCGGACGCCTGAGTGCAAGGATTTCGTTAAGGATTTCGTGGCTTTCTCGGCCGAGCGCAGGAGATTGCGGGGCCACGCGGTTACTGGGTCTGCGGCTTCCATACGGAACGCTTACGATCCTCTGCGTGTCCAAACTGACCGACCTGCCCAAACGGATCCTGATCGGACGCGCACTGCGCAGTGACCGGCTCGGAGAAACGCTCCTGCCGAAGCGCATCGCCCTCCCCGTCTTCGCCTCCGACGCCTTGTCCTCCGTTGCCTACGCGCCTGGCGAGGTTCTGCTCGTCCTGTCTGTCGCGGGCGTGTCGGCGTACCACTTCAGCCCGTGGATCGCCCTGGCGGTCGTGGTGGTGATGTTCACCGTGGTGGCGTCGTACCGGCAGAACGTGCACGCGTACCCCAGCGGCGGCGGCGACTACGAGGTCGCCACCACCAACCTCGGCCCCAAGGCCGGCCTGACGGTCGCCAGCGCGCTGCTCGTGGACTACGTCCTCACCGTCGCCGTCTCCATCACCTCCGGGATCGAGAACCTGGGCTCGGCGATCCCGTTCGTGGTCGAGCACAAGGTGCTGTGCGCCGTCGCGGTGATCCTCCTGCTGACGCTGATGAACCTGCGCGGCGTCAAGGAGTCCGGGTCGCTCTTCGCGATTCCGACGTACGTGTTCGTCGTGGGCGTCTTCATCATGATCGCGTGGGGTGCCTTCCGCACTCTCGTGCTCGGCGACACCATGCACGCGCCCACCGCCGACTTCCACATCAAGGCGGAGCAGGAGGGCCTCGCGGGCTTCGCTCTGGTCTTCCTGCTGCTGCGCGCCTTCTCCTCCGGCTGTGCCGCGCTCACCGGCGTCGAGGCGGTTTCCAACGGCGTCCCGGCCTTCCGCAAGCCCAAGTCCAAGAATGCGGCGACGACGCTCTCGATGATGGGCGTGCTCGCCATCACCATGCTCGTCGGCATCATCGCCCTCGCCCTGGTCACCGACGTCCGGATGGCCGAGAACCCGGCGCAGGACCTGCTGAAGGGCGGTGTGCCGGTCGGCCCCGGCTATGTGCAGGACCCGGTGATCACGCAGGTCGCCGAGGCCGTCTTCGGCAACGGCAGCTTCCTGTTCATCGTGCTCGCCGCGGCGACCGCCCTGGTGCTGTTCCTCGCGGCGAACACGGCGTACAACGGCTTCCCGGTGCTCGGCTCGATCCTCGCCCAGGACCGCTACCTGCCGCGCCAGCTGCACACCCGCGGCGACCGCCTCGCGTTCTCCAACGGCATCGTGCTGCTCGCCGGCGCGGCCGCCCTGCTCGTCGTCGTCTACGGCGCCGACTCGACCCGGCTGATCCAGCTCTACATCGTCGGCGTGTTCGTGTCCTTCACGCTCAGCCAGACCGGCATGGTCCGCCACTGGAACCGGCACCTGCGCACCGAGAAGGACGCCGACAAGCGCCGCCACATGATCCGCTCCCGCGCGATCAACGCCTTCGGCGCCTTCCTGACCGGCCTCGTGCTCGTGGTCGTCCTGGTCACCAAGTTCACCCACGGCGCCTGGGTCGCCCTGCTCGGCATGTGCATCTTCTTCGCGACGATGACCGCGATCCGGAAGCACTACGACCGGGTCGCCGAGGAGATCGCCGCCGACGAGACCCCGTCCGACGAGACGATCCGGCCCTCCAGGGTCCACTCGATCGTCCTGGTCTCCAAGCTCCACCGGCCCACCCTGCGCGCCCTCGCCTACGCCAAGCTGATCCGCTCCGACCGGCTGGAGGCGCTCTCCATCAGCGTCGACCCGGCCGAGACCAAGGCGCTCAAGGACGACTGGGAGCGGCGCGGCATCGACATCCCGCTGAAGATCCTCGACTCCCCGTACCGCGAGGTGACCCGCCCCGTCATCGACTACGTGAAGGGCCTGCGCCGGGAAAGCCCGCGCGACGTCGTGAGCGTGTACATCCCGGAGTACGTGGTCGGCCACTGGTACGAGCATCTCCTCCACAACCAGAGCGCCCTGCGCCTCAAGGGGCGGCTGCTGTTCACGCCGGGTGTGATGGTGACGTCCGTGCCGTACCAGCTGGAGTCCTCCGAGGCGGCGAAGAAGCGTGCCCGGAAGCGCGCCGAGTGGAACGCACCGGGCTCGGTGCGCCGCGGACCCGTGGAGCGCAGACCCAAGGAACCCGCCAACAAGGGCTGACCGCGCCCGTCGCGGTCGGCGCCAATCGCGACCGACCCGCCATATGGGCTGACCGCGCCCGCCCGCTCGTGGTAAACGGCCGGACCACACCCACGTAGACTCGTGGGTTGTTGTCCGGCCGTTTTTCCCTTGATCTCTGGAGCCACCCCCTCATGCAGAACGAACCCACGTCGTCGCTGGTCGGGGAGGAGTACGAGGTCGAGGTCGGGCCGGTCGCACACGGCGGCCACTGCATCGCCCGCACTTCGGAGGGCCGGGTCCTCTTCGTACGGCACACGCTTCCCGGCGAGAAGATCATCGCCAAGGTCACGGAAGGCGAGAGCGACTCCCGCTTCCTGCGCGCCGACGCGGTACGGATCATCGAGGCGTCCAAGGACCGCGTCGAGGCGCCCTGCCCGTACGCGGGTCCCGGCAAGTGCGGCGGCTGCGACTGGCAGCACGCCAAGCCCGGTGCGCAGCGCAGGCTCAAGGGCGAAGTGATCGCCGAACAGCTCCAGCGCCTCGCGGGCCTCACCCCCGAGGAGGCGGGCTGGGACGGCACCGTCATGCCGGCCGAGGGCGACAAGCTCCCCGCGGGCGAGGTCCCGGCCTGGCGCACCCGGGTCCAGTACGCCATCGACGAGGACGGCAAGGCCGGCCTGCGCAAGCACCGCTCGCACGACGTGGAGCCCATCGAGCGCTGCCTGATCGCGGCCCCCGGCGTCACCGAGCTCGGCATCGAGAAGCGGGAATGGCCCGGCATGGCCTCGGTCGAAGCCATCGCCGCCACCGGCTCCCACGACCGTCAGGTCATCCTCACCCCGAGGCCCGGCAGCCGACTGCCCCTCGTCGAGCTCGACAAGCCCGTCTCGGTGATGCGTGTCGACGAGCGTGACGGCGGCGTCCACCGGGTGCACGGCCGCGCATTCGTCCGCGAGCGCGCCGACGACCGCACCTACCGCGTCGGCTCGGGCGGCTTCTGGCAGGTCCACCCCCAGGCCGCCAACACTCTCGTCCGCGCCGTCATGCAGGGCCTCCTGCCCCGCAAGGGCGACACCGCGCTCGACCTCTACTGCGGCGTCGGCCTGTTCGCGGGCGCCCTCGGCCAGCGCATCGGCGAGAAGGGCGCGGTCCTGGGCATCGAGTCCGGCAAGCGCGCCGTCGAGGACGCCCGGCACAACCTGAAGGACCTGGAGCGGGTCCGCATCGAACACGGCAAGGTCGACCAGATCCTGCCGCGCACCGGCATCACCGAGACCGACCTGATCGTCCTCGACCCCCCGCGCGCAGGCGCCGGCAAGCAGACCGTCAAGCACCTGACCGGCCTCGGCGCCCGCCGCATCGCCTACGTCGCCTGCGACCCGGCGGCCCTCGCCCGCGACCTGGCGTACTTCCGCGAGGGCGGATACAGGGTGCGCACGCTGCGGGCGTTCGATCTGTTTCCGATGACGCATCATGTGGAGTGCGTGGCTATTCTGGAGCCCGCCTCAAAGAGCTCCTGACCTGCTGTTTCCTCAGGTTCTTCAGGCTGCTGGATGGCCGCCGACCTGTTTCCGCGTGTGCACGACGTGGAATGTCGGGGGACCAGGGAGAGGGATTGACCTGCGGCTTCGTGAACGTCGTGCGAGACGGTGGACGCGTTGTCCCTACTCCGCGGGGCGTATGGGAAACCGTCCTGACGCTGGTCCCGACGGAGCGTCGGACGAGTAGCCCTCTGGTCCGCATGGTCGTCTGCCGCCCATGCCGTCTTTCCCCTGGGCAGATGGTGTCAGCGGAAGAGATCGGCGGGGCAGGGCTCAGCGACCGATCGTGCCGCGAGCGGCATGGACTCCGTCCTCGACGATTCCTCTGAGCCAAGAAAAGTCGTTCACAGCCACGCGCACCGCTTCCCGCTGCCGGCCCCCGTCCGGGCCTCCCGAGTCCCTCTCAGGAGGACCTGCCTGGACGGGGCCGGGGCGGACGGTGCGCGGGGCTTTCTCCGTTCCCGGCGTTCTCCTCTCGGGACCGGGCGGCGGGCTCTCTGTCGTAGCGGCGGAACCGAGCATGGCACCCTCACCGCGCTCAGGCCTCTCGGCATGTTGCACAAACTCCGACGTCGCTGCTTGCCGCGATTGCGCAGAGACGGGTCTCGAACCGTGCTTCAGGATGTGCGATCAGACAAGGCGTGAGCCGGATGAAACATCCAGTTCACCGTGACGACATCGGGAGTCCGCTGTGCTCTGGAGAAAACTGCTCGTCCCCCTGACCTCGCTCCTGCTCCTGCTGACGGCCTCTGCCGGCGCGGGAGCGGCAGCGGCGTCCACCGGTTCCCCCGCCGTTGCCAGTGCCGAGGCGGCCGCGGCCGACTACGGCGCTCCCGGCCCCTACGCCACCGCGGTGGAGGTCGGGGTGGTGACCACCCTGTACTACCCGCGTGACATCGCGACCAGCGACCGCCGCCACCCCGTGATCGTGTGGGGAAACGGCACCTTCGCCTTCCCGGTCGTCTACCGCGACCTGTTGCTCCACTGGGCCAGTCAGGGCTTCATCGTCGCCGCCGCCAACACCCCGCAGTCCAACCTCGGCATCTCCATGCGCGCCGGGATCGACCTGCTCACCCGTCGCAACGCCGACCCCGGCAGCCCCTTCCACGACCGTGTCGACCTGGAGCACATCGGCGCGTCCGGTCACTCGCAGGGTGGCGCCGCCGCCATCGTCGTCGGCGCGGACCCGCGCATCGACACCATCCTGCCCATCCAGCCCGGGCCGCTCGCCGACATCGACGACGTACACGTACCCGCACTCCTCCTGGCCGGGCAGAAGGACAGCATCGTCTTCCCCTTCATGGTCAAGACCTTCTACAACGACGCCGACCACATACCGGCCATCTACGGGGAATTGCGCGGCGCCGATCACCTCACGGTCGTGGGCGACCCCGGCCCGTTCGCCGCGCCCACCACCGCCTGGTTCAAGGCACACCTGATGGGGGACCAGACGGCGCGTGCACAGTTCTTCGGGGCCGGCTGCGGGATCTGCACCGACAGCGGCACCTGGTCCGACGTCCGCCGCAACGGCCTCGCAAACCGGTGACCCGCTCCCGGAGATCCCTTCTGCCGTGACCGGCGGCCGTCCCGATCCACGCCGCCCGCCCCTGACGCTCCCGCGACCAGGGGCGGCCGGCCCCCGTTCGCACATGGAAGGACCGCCATGGACCTCATCGCGACCACCCGGCAGGGAAAGATCCGGGGCCGTTTCCACAACGGGATCGCCACCTTCCTCGGCATCCCCTACGCCGCCCCGCCCTTCGGCGCCCACCGCTTCCGCGCTCCCGCCCCGGTCGAGTCCTGGGAAGAGGTACGAGACGCTCTGGAGTACGGGCCGACCGCCCCCAAACGCCCCTACCGCCCGCCCCTCGACCGGCTGATACCCGATCCGAGCATCGCCGGGGACGACTGTCTCAACCTCAACGTCTGGACCCCATCCGTCGGCGAGGGCCGGCTGCCCGTCATGGTCTGGATCCACGGGGGTTCCCTGCGCAACGGCTCGGCGAACCTGCCGCTCTACGACGGGGGCGCCTTCGCGCGCGACGGGGTGGTCCTCGTCTCCGTCAACTACCGGCTCGGCGTCGAGGGGTTCGGGGTCTTCCCCGACGCCCCCGTCAACCGGGGCCTCCTCGACCAGATCGCAGCCCTGATCTGGGTCCGCGACAACATCTCCGCCTTCGGCGGAGATCCGGCGAACGTCACCGTGTGCGGGGAGTCCGCCGGCGCGATCAGCGTCGCGGCCCTCATGACCAGCCCCGGCGCGGCCGGGCTGTTCCACCGGGCGATCCTGCAGAGCGGCCCGCCGCACACGACGTCGCGCCGCGAGGGCGCGAAGACCGTACGGTCGATGGCGAAGAGACTGCGGATCCCGGCCACCGCCGAGGCGTTCGCGGCGGTGGACCGAGACCTGCTGCTGGACGCGCAGGCCGCCGTCGTCGACCGGTCCGACCCCATCGGCGGCGGTCCCGGCTTCCACATCGTGGTCGACGGCGACGTGGTGCCCGCCGCCCCGCCCCTTCCCGAGGCCGACCTGCTGCTGGGCTGCAACCGGGAGGAGTACCGGCTGTGGTTCGTACCCGGCGGAACCGTGGACCGGATCAGCCGGCTCACCCTGCGGCTGGCACTGTTGAAGATCCGTGTCCCGCAACGCGTGGCACGCCTGTACCGAGCCAACCGGCCGCACGCCAAACCCGGTGAGATCCTGGGCGAGATGGCCACCGACCTGCTGCTGCGGGGGCCGCTCAACCGCCTCGCCGACTCCCGGCCCGCCCGCACCTTCGTCTACGAATTCTGCTGGCGCTCGCCCGTGATGGGACTCGGCGCGTGCCATGCGCTGGAACTCGGTTTCGTCTTCGACAACCTGCGCGCCGCCGAGGACCTGACCGGGCCCGGCGCGCCCCAGCCACTGGCCGACGCCATGCACCGGGCCTGGGTCGCCTTCGCCACTACCGGACAGCCGGGCTGGTCCGGCTGGAACGCGGACCGGCCCGTCATGGTCTTCGACCACCCCGGCGCCGGCCCGGTCCTCGCACCCAGGCACGAGGAACTCGGCGCCTGGCTCTGACAGATGACAGGCCGAGCGCTCGCCGACGCCGGCCGTGATTCATCCGCTTTCCGCTGCTCCTGCGGATCCCTGCCATCCGGTGCCCCCGCGGTGATCCGCGGGCCCGGCCAGGTCCCTGGCGACGAGCGCCGCCTGGATCAGCCGCGCCTGCGCGGGAACCGCGAGGTCGAGACCCGTCAGCGCGCTCACTCGCTGCAACCGGTAGTCCAGGGTGTTGCGGTGGACGCACAGCTCCAACGCCGTCTGGCGGCGGTTGAGCCCCCGCTCCACGAACACGCGCAGCGTCTCAAGCAG
Source organism: Streptomyces sp. NPDC057543 (assembly GCF_042801895.1). Classification (NCBI taxonomy): domain Bacteria; kingdom Bacillati; phylum Actinomycetota; class Actinomycetes; order Kitasatosporales; family Streptomycetaceae; genus Streptomyces; species Streptomyces sp. NPDC057543. The sequence continues at coordinate 10,604 of NZ_JBHVFF010000015.1, forward strand.
GTACGGATGCTCCTCCAAGGGGTCGAGTTTGGCCGCCAGCCGCACCAGGCCGTCCCCGGGGCGCGCGAGCTGGTGCTCCAGCAGCACGTCGTCGAGGCGGTAGCACCCGGGCGGGCGTCCCAGGCGCCGGACGAGATCCAGCACGCGGCCGGCCTCCTGCGCCGCCGAGGAGATGGCCGCCGGTACGGAGGAGCGGGCGGCGGCGGCGCGCACGGGCTGCCCCACGTCCTTCTCCAGCCGGGCCACCAGGCCCGGCACATCGGACCTGCCCGGCAACAAGGCGATCCGAGCGACGTGGTCCATCAGCACAGGGATCCCGGTGAAGGCGTCGAGCGAGGACTGCACCAATCTGCTCGGCGGGTCGGACTCGAACGCGAAGGCAACCACCTCGTACTCACCCACCACGGCCACCCGCGCCACGCCCGCCAGCTCCTCGTACGGCCGTCCTGCCAGCAGGGCGCCGAGCAGGGCCCGCCGTACGCGTTTGTCCTCGCTGTGGAGGTCCTCCTGGGCGTTCTGGTGGGCGAGGACGACCGCGGGCAGCGCGGCGTGCAGGCAGGCGAGCAGCTTGCCGCCCGCCCCGGCCAGCTCACCGGGCTCCGCGACCTCGGTCAGCGTCTGCCACCACACCTCGGCGCCGATCAGGTATGCGGCGATCACCGCCTCCAGGGGGACGCGCTCCTCGGCCCGGCGCGCCGACCACTCGATGAGCCGGGTCAGATCGCCCGGCCCCATCGGACCCCCGCCGCCGTCGCGCAGTGCCCTGAGCAACAGCGCGTGCACCGCCGCGATGGACCGCGCCACCTCGCCCTGGAGGGTGGCGCGGGGCAGCGCCCCGTAGAACGGCGCCTCCGCCGCGCAGCGCGCGACCACGACGGCCGTGAGGTCACCGACCCGGGCGGCCATCCGGGCGTGCAGGTCCGACATCGGCGCATCGTCACACCGCCCCGGCCGTGCCGTCAATCGGAGCCCTGGGTCCGGCGGCGCGGGCAGTGCGTCGGGCGTGTCCCCGAACCGCTCCCGGCCGCCGACTCGTCGACGAAAGAGGCGACGTCACGTGGCACACCCGTAGCACTCTGTGGGGCACTACTGTCTGGACAGCGACAAGCTCGACGTACACACCGTTGTGCTTCCCCGGTCAGTACTCCGACTCGGAAACAGGACTCCACTACGACTACTTCCGCCACTACGACCCCGAATCCGGTCGACGGTGGCTGGCGCCCGGGGGTGAGCATCGACCGGTGATTCCGCACATCTGACGTCCTTGTTTCCGGCAGTGTGCGGGACTGCCGTCGACACCCGTCGAGCAGGGTCGACCCGTCTTGGCCGTGACGCTCGTTTGACGCTCTGGACGCCTGAGGTGTCGCCGGCTGAGCCGAGAAACCGGTTCCGTCCTGCGGTTTCTCCCGGCCTCGCTGCCTGCGACACCCTTCCGATGACGCATCACGTGGAGTGCGTGGCTATTCTCGAGCCCGCCTCAAAGGGCTCCTGACCTGCGGCTTTACGGTCGAGTGGGCTCGCTCGATCTGTTTCCCTCCGTTCACCGGATCGAGCGCACACACGCTGCACGGGAAGGCGGCGGCACTGCTGCACTCCGCGCCCGAAATCACGCGCTGATCGACGGCAACGAGCGCACCGCTTGGCTCGCCATGCGCCTCTTCCTGCGGCTCAACGGCGTAAGCGCCAGTGTCGTCCCGCCGGCCGTCTCCATTGCCGGCCCGTTCGTCGAGGAAGTCGCGCGGGACAACATCGATGTACCGGTCATTGCCAAGCGCCTGTCGGCCTGGTTTCCCGTTTCCTGACGTTCGATGTCGTGAGGTCCGCGGCGGAACGAGGTTCCGTGAGCGGTGCTGACTCCCTGACGCTGAAGTGATGCTCGTGGCAGTTCTGCTGATGGGTCGTCATTCCGCTGGTCGTGCAGTTTCTGCGTGGACGGCCGTCGCGAGCAGCCTCGGTGTGTGCATCGCCTTTCGACCGAACAATCGTTTATAACGGCGGCAATATGTCAGTAAGTTCTCTCATTGCATGTATGGGCGGGAGAGGGCGGGCGCTCCGATGTGAGCAAAACGTGCCCATCTCCCTCCAGCGCGTTCGCTCTGCACACAAGTTGCTAGCGTGCATGGAGCGAGGGCGTCCACGTGGGCGACCGACGTACGGGGGAAGGGTTCAGCACATGGCATGGGACGAATGGGAACAACTCAAGAGCGATGCCACGGAGAAGCACTCCGCGCACATGCAGCTCAACCAGATACCCGCCGACGGGGGCGGCGGCTCGGCTGACGGTGATCTGGTCGTGCACGACGACGAACTGGGGAAGATGGGCAACACGGCGTACGAACTGCGTCAGAAGTTCGGCACGGACAGCGACTTCGCACGCCCCAGTACGTTCACCGCGTCGATCGACCTGTTCAACGACGGTCTCGACATGGGTTCCGCGCTGACCGAGCTGCACGATGCGTGGAACACCCAGACCGCGACGTCGAAGGAGGCGTGCGCGCACATCTCGAATCACTTCGACTTCACGCGCGCGCAGCATGCCAAGGACGAGGCCCATATCGATACGGGGATGAGGAACGCCGGTGGCGACCTGATGTCCGTTTCGAAGATCAACGACTACATCAATTAGCTTCGCAGAAGGATCAGTGGCTGAAAGCTACGGGGGTCGGACGGCGGATGACAGCGGAATCGATGACGGCGCAGGAACTCACCGATCTGCGTCTGGGTACGTTGGACACCGCGGTGTCCGACTGGGAAAAGATGTACACGAAGCTCGAGACGCTGGCCACCGGGGAGGGCGGTGGTACGAGCGCCAAAGGTTTTCGGAGGCAGGCGGACGCCGCCGACTGGAAGGGGGCCAATGCCACCATCTCCAAGGAGTTCGTCACCAAGATCGCTGTCGAGTTCCAAGACGTGGCCGCCCAGGCGAAGAGCGTGCTCGGCATCCTGCGCGACGCCAGCGCTGCCTTCAAGAAGCACAAGGCGGCACTGCGGACAGTCATTGACGACGTCGCCAAGACCAACATCTACATCAACGCCAAGGGCGGTGCTGTCGCCTCCGTCCCCTCGGGCGCGGCGGCCGGCGACGGTGACATCCACACGCCGAGCGACGAGGAACTCGCCGTCGCGGAGCGCCGGGTGAAGCGGGTGCTCCGGGAAGCGAGCGAGACCGACCGCATCGCCGCGCGGGCGTTGCGCGCACTGGCGAAGAACAAGTACGACTTCACCGGCGACGGTCCGGGCGGGCTCGAGGAGGCCGACGACCGTCAAGGCAAGGCGGACGCCGACTACTGGGCGAAGAAGGCCAGGGAGACCAACCCCGGGGAGTGGAGCGACGAGGACGTCGCGCGCTTCAACGAGACCCTCAGGTACCAGCGCGACAACCCGGGCTTCAGCGAGCGGTTCGCCACCACGCTGGGCGCCGAGGGGACGCTCCAGTTCTGGCGGGACATGGCGGCCCCACCCGGCGGCGCGGTCGACGGCGAGCGGGCCAAGACCCTCGCCGAGGTCCAGGACAACCTGAGCATGACACTGGCCACCGCCACCCACAGCGACAGTCCTGCCATGGAGACCTGGAAGCGCGAGGTGATCGCGGCCGGTGACAAGCCGTTCCCGATCCAGGGACTGCCGATGGGGCCCAATGGCTACCAGGTCATGAGCAGCCTGATGGGCAAGGGCAAGTTCGACGACGACTTCCTGCACGACTACGGTGACAGCCTGCTGAAGTACGAGCGCGAGTTCCCTGGGGACCCGGAGGTCGCCTGGCGCGACACGACCAACCTCAACTACCCGCCCACGGACGAGCCCAACGACCCGTTCGCCGGCTTCATGGAAGGCCTCGGACACAACCCCGAGGCGTCGTTGGAGTTCTTCAACGACTCGACGACCGCGGACGGCAAGAAGCTCGACAACTGGGACTACCTGGTGGCCAAGGGCGACGACGCCCGGGAGTGGCCACCGGGCGAGGACGGCAAGCCGCTGGGGCACGACGCCCTGGGCCACGCCCTCGAATCGGCCACCATCGGTTTGCCGTACGACTCCGACGCGACACCGCCGAAGCACTCGTCCGGCAGCGCGGACCTCGTCAACCGGATCGTCGCGGAGTACGGCAAGAACCACGACCGGCTCGACGACTCCCCGCTGAGCGACAGCCTCGGCAACATCACGGCCGAGTACATGCGTGACGTTCAGGACGGGATGAACAGCAAGCGGGACATCCCGACCTACGGAAGCAACGCCAACTTGGGCGACCTGTCGCCGGGGCTGCTGAAGGATTTCCTCGCCGGGGTGGGCAAGGACCCCGATGCCTATGGAGCGATCATCAACTCCCAGCAGGCGGTCACCACCGAGCTCATCAACGATGCCTACCACGACAAGGCGAGGTACAACGAGCTCTCGCCAGAGATCGGAAACCGCGTCACCCCCGGCGCCGAGATCGCGGGGATCATGGCCGAGTCCCGTACCCAGGCCGTGTACGACGACAAGATCGCCTCCGACGAGGAGTTCAACGAGGGCCTGACGACCGCCGACAAGTGGGCCGACCGCGCCATCGACATGGGGCTGTCCAAGCTGCCGGTCGCGGGGGACGCCGCCGGGATGATCATCGGGGACATCAAGGAAGCGGTCGTGGACCACTACACCCGCGACTCCAGCGACGAGGCCGGTCAGGAGCGGAGCGACTTCCTGGAGAGCCAGCGGGCCAAGTCCGCGGACGCTGTGTACGACGCCACGTATCAGGCGGCCGTCGCGGCCGGGACCGACCCGGAGAATGCCAGGAGCCAGGCCGACACCGCCGCCCGCCACGTCAAGGAGGGCTACAGCATGGGTCGCCAACGGGCAGGGAGCTGAGAAGGACCGTGCGGAACGATGCGACGGGAACGCCGTCGGGTGGCAACAAGCGGAAGAAGATCGTGTTCGCCGCTCTGGGCGTTCTCGTGCTCGCAGGAGTGGGCATCGCCCTGTTCCTGCCGGACCGGGAGCCGGCGCTCTCCATACCCGACCGCGTATGCGCGGAAGCGGTGCCCAGTACCCATGTGAAGTCTCTACTGCCGGAACGGGGCAGGCCCTTCGAGGAAGAACGCGCCGTCAACTTCATGCGTGATGCGTCGAAGGGGCTGGGGATGTGCGACCTGTCCGGCGGCGGCAGAATTTTCGAGATCAGGTACAGCAGGCTCCAGGACCCCAAATACAGCCGGGAATGGGTGCAGCGAGATGCGTCGAAACCCGGCAACATCCCGCTCTCGCTCGGAGCGGCCGGAGGGTACATCGAGAGCTACAACAGGGCCGAGTTGTTCGTCGACTGCCCGTATGCGAAGGGGCGTAAGGATCTCCTGGAGGTCTCGGTCGGCATCGGAGGCGTCTCTGAGACCAAGGACAGCACCAGGCAGGCAGAGCTCTCCGCGCTGGCGGCCGACGTCGCCCGCGTGGTCGCCCGCGACGTGGAACGCTGCGAGGGCGCCGCCGACCTCCCCGACGGCGCCCCGAAGGTCGGCTGAGGCAGACGATGCGCAGGCGAATCGTGGCTTCCCTGAGAGTGGGCGCCGTGGTTTTGATCGGCGTGCCTGGGCCCTGTGGCCTTTGAAGGAGCTGGCGATCGCCGTCCCGGACCGCGTGTCTGTGACGACACGCTGCCCGGCGACCCGGTGCGGGACCTGCTGCCCGAGCACGGAAACGGTTTCGAGGAGGAACTGCTCGGCTCCGAACCGCGTGCGGCCGAGATGCGACCAGCAACAACCACCCCTCCGGTCCCCGGCAACCCGCCTGCCGCCGGCGGGACGCAGCCGCAGCCGGTCGTCCGTAGTCACCCGGTGCGCTCATCCAGCAACTGTTCGGGAACGAACCCGGCCCTCGCGAGCCGCTGCCAGAGCTCGTCCGGGATCGGGAAGCGGGCGGCCGCCGCGTTCGCCGTCACCTCGGCCGCTGAACGGCAGCCGAGGACGACCGAGTTGACGGCAGCATGCAGCAGTGGGAACTGGATCGCGGCCGCGGGGAGCGGTACGGCGTACGCGTCGCACAGGGCCCGGCACTGCCGTGCCCGCTCCAGGGCTTCCGCGGGAGCCGGCCGATAGTTGAACATGGCGCCGGGAGACGGGTCGGCCAGCAGGCCGGTGTTGAAGACACCGCCGACGACCACCGCGGTGCCCGTCTTGGCACACAGCGGCAGCAGGGTGGTGAGCGCCTCGTGGTCGAGGAGCGAGAAACGGCCCGCGATGAGCACGACGTCGACCTCGAACTCCGCCACGTACGACGCGAGTGGACCGCTGTGGTTCATGCCGAATCCGACCGCCCGGATCAGCCCTTCGTCACGAAGTTTGCGTACCGCCGGATAGGCCGTGCGGCGTATCTCGTCCGGGTAGTCGTCCGGGTCGTGCAGATACAGGATGTCGACGCTGGAGCGGCCCAGACGGATCAGGCTCGCCTCCAGGGACTCGCGGATGCCGCGCTCCGTCCAGTCGGTGATCACCTCTCCGGGGGAGCCGTCCGGCCGGGGTCGCAGCAGCCAGCCCGTCTTTGTGGAGATCACCGGGTCGGTGCCTGCGGACGGGGCGAGCAGCCGGCCCAGGCGCTCTTCGGCGAGGCCGTGTCCGTAGCGGGGCGCGGTGTCGAAGTACGTGATCCCGGCCTCGGCCGCGGTCTTGAGGGTCGCGGCGGCCTCCTGATCGCTGACCGCCTCGAAGAGGCCGCCCAGGGGAGCGGTGCCCATGCCGAAGCCGGGCAGGATGAAGGGCAGCCGGTTCGCCGCCGGTCGGTCGGTCATGCTTTCCCCCACGGGGAGGCACAGGCCGCGCGGCGCGCGCGCAGCGTCATGGTCAGGGTCAGCCGGATCCGTGAGTTTCCCGGGAGGTCGACGCGGCAGTACGGTCCGTCGACCGGCTGCTCGGGTCCGTCGTCCATGCGGACGGTGGCGACGTGGTGCTCCGCGAACGAGCCCGCCTGCACCAGCAGGGAGCGCGCCGCACCGCCGAGGTTGATCAGCTCCACCACCGTGTGGTCCGGTCGGATGTCGGACACGAGCGCGGCGACGTCCGGCGGAAGGCCGGGGCGGCGGGCGTCCGCGTCGTGGTAGCGCACGTGCAGTTGGGCAAGGCCGCCGTTGTAGAGGACCTGCGGGGAGCCGGTGGTCAGCTGCAACAGGGCTTCCGTCACCACCGGGTTGAGGTGCTGCCAGTGGTGGATGCCCAGGGCGTCGGGGCCAACGGCCGGGTCGACGGTGTCGTTCTCGACGGCCTCGACCCGCTCGGTGCAACTCGCGAGGGCGCTGCGCAGCATCCGCTCGGGGAAATGCGGGTTTCGCCCGTGCAGGAACTCGTACCAGGGCTCCTCGTGCCCGGCCTCGTCCTTGATGCGCTGGGTGTGCACGGTGGTCCAGTCCCAGTGGGATTCGGTGCGCAGGTGCTCGATCCTGTCCCGGTCGGCCTCCTCGCGGCTGAAGTGCCAGAGCGTCAAAGGGAGTTGGCCCGGCATTACGGTGTAGTCGAACCAGCCGGAGTCGTTGTGCCGCTGGGGCACCATGAGGGTGCGCTCGGACGTCATCGCGCGCAGGTGCGGCTGCCAGCGCTCGCCGAGAGTGCCCATCCGGTCGGCGCCGCGCTGCTCGGCGTGGCGCAGCACCACGTCGAGGGGATTGCGGGCGAGGTCCAGGAAGCCTCGGTCCCCGGTGAGGAGCGTCGCGTTGGCCGCGCCGATGATGGTCGCGCTGCCGACGGGGGACAGGCCGTGCGGCCATGACCATCCGTAGTGGCCGCCGTACCAGCGGCCGTCCAGGTACTCGCCCACCACGCCGTTCAGGCCCACGTTGTCGGGCACGACGTCGCGACCCGCAAGCCGCTCCTGCCACCCGCCGACGTACTCGGCCACCCAGTCCGCGTATCGCTGTTCTCCGCTGAGCAGAAAGGCGTTGGTGGCGAGACCGGTGGCGGCCAGATTCACGATCGTGTCGCCACGGCCCATTCGATCCCACATCGCGCGGCCGTACGCGCGGGCGCGCTCGGGCGACGCGGTCAGGTCGTCGAAGGACGTGACGCCGTCGACCCCGTCCAGCGGCAGGCCGTACGGACGCAGGGCCAGGCTCCACGGGAAGTACGCCTCTTCGTCGCTGAAGCCGAAGCGCGGTCCCGCCGCGCCGTTGTGGGGGGCGCGCACGACCCGGTGCCCGGGGTCGTAGTTGGGGCCGCCCGGAAGGTAGAAGTCAGCGAAATGGCAGGCGAGTTCGCTCAGTTCCGCGTCGTCCGGGGCCGCGAGGCACAGGCCGTAGAAGAGGAGCAGGCCCTCGCCCTGGTGGAACCAGTCGTAGCCGCGCTCCAGGCCGTCGACGAGCATGCCCATCTCGGTGAGCTGCGTGGTGACTCCGCGCCAGTGCCGCCGCGCTGCGGTCAGCAAATCCGCGCTGCCGCCGAGCAGATACAGCGTCGGCCAGTTGAAGAACGGCTCATAGAAATCGTCCACGCCGTCCCGGCCGTCCAGTCCCTGCCCGAGTGTGTCGCGGAAGACGAGGCGGCCGTCTCCTTCGGTGTAGCGGTCCGCGAAGAGCCGCCACGCCTTGTCTTGTACGGCGAACAACTCCCTTTCCAGATAAGCCCATTGAGGGATCTCGGTGACGCGCTGGGTAGCGGTCAGCAGAGGTCCGTGTGCCTCGCCCACTGTGCGCGCGCCGCCGGTTCGTTCAGGCCTGAGCATCGGGAACACCTGCACCCTCGTCACGTACGGATTGAATAATCGCCCATCGATAGCCGATGGTTAGACTCACGGGCGGGGAGCCGACATGTCAATACTCCGGAGCGGCCCCGGTAAGCCCGAGGAGGAGGCGCACCGTGATCGACTGCCATGTCCACCTGTGGGATCCGGCCGAGGGATTTCCATGGATCCGGCCGGACAGCGAGCACCATCGCGTCTTCCGGGAGGACGACTTGGAGCAGTCGGGCGCGGGCCTCGACCTGGCAGGGGCAATCCTGGTCGAGGCGTCGCGTGGCGATGCGGGGGAGACGCTCGCCCTACGTGAACTGCGCCTGTGCCGACCGGATCTGGTCACCGGGTACGTGGCCAACCTGCACGTCCACGGCGCGGGCGGCCCCGACCTGTTCCGCGCCCTCCTGTACGAGCTCGGCGACTTGCCCCCCAATGGGATGCGGCTCGGCGGCACCTCGTGGACGGGCACCCCCGAGTCGGCCCGCGCGCTCGTCCCGGTGCTGGCCGAAGCCGGGCTGGTGCTCGAACTCAACCTCCAGCAAAAGGCGTTGACGGCGGCGGCCGACATCGCCGCACGGCATCCCGAGCTGACCGTCGTCGTCGACCACCTGGGCAACGCGCCGGACCTGCGCACGCCGGCGGCGGGGGAGTGGTACCGCGATGTCGAGCGCGCCGCCGCGAGCCCGAACGTGGTGGTGAAGATCTCCGGGCTGCTCACCCAGCAGCACGGGGTACCGCCGCAACGCATCGCACACATGGTGCGACACGTCGTGGACGCGCTCGGCCCCGACCGCTGCCTGGTCGGCTCCGACTGGCCGATCTGCCTGCCCCGCGGCTCACGGGCCGACTCGCTCACGGCGTCCGCGCTCGGCCTGGCCCATCTGACGACGGATCAGCGGCATCGGGTACTGCACACGACCGCGGTCCGGGTGTACGGACTCGGCGGATGACCGTACGCGTGGTTGACAGTGCTCGAACGCCCCTGATTCGATTCTATCGATGATCGATAGGCGATGAACAGTGACCGACTCCGCCTCGCCGAGAGTCGGTCCCGACCTCCGAGGAGATGCCCCATGGCACATTTCGACCTGTCCCTGGACGAGCTGGAGAGATACCGCCCGGCCCTCACCGAGCCGGGCGGCTTCGACACGTTCTGGCAGGAGACACTCGGCCGGCAGGAGGAGTTCGGCCTCGCCGCGACGTTCGAGCCGGTGCACAACGGGCTCGCCACGATCGACAGCTTCGACGTGACCTTCGCCGGCTACGGCGGCCACCCCGTGCGTGGCTGGTTCCACCTGCCGGTGACCCGCACCGGCCCGCTGCCGGTCGTCGTGGAGTATCTGGGCTACGGCAGCGGCCGGGGCGCCCCGCACGAGAAGCGGCTGTGGGCGGACGCGGGCTACGCGCACCTCGTCATGGACACCCGGGGCCAGGGCGCCGAGACCCCCGACCCCGACCCGGCCGCCGGCGACATCGCCGCGCCCGGCTTCCTCACCCGCGGCGTGCTCGATCCGCGCCGCTACTACTACCGGCGCCTGTACACCGACGCGGTGCGCGCCGTCGCCGCCGCGCGCACGCACCCGGACGTCGATCCGGCCCGCACCGTGGTCACCGGCACCAGCCAGGGCGGCGGGATCGCGCTCGCCGCGGCGGGTCTCGTCCCCGACCTCGTGGCCGTCATGCCGGACGTGCCGTTCCTGTGCCACTTCCCGCGCGCCACCACGATCACCGACCTGCCGCCGTACGTCGAGGTCGCCAGGTTCGTCAAGCTGCACCGCGAACACGCGGCCACGGTCGCCCGCACCATGTCCTACTTCGACGGCGCCGCCCTGGCCCGCAGGGCGAATGCGCCGACGTTGTTCTCGGTCGGTCTGATGGACCGCGTCTGCCCGCCCTCCACGGTGTACGCGGCGTTCAACCATTACGGCGCCCAGCGGAATGTGGACCAGGCCGACAAGCAGATACGGACCTATCCGTTCAATGATCACGAAGGCGGCGGGCCCGCCCATGAGGTCGTCAAATTGGAATGGCTGTCCAAGCAGCTGGAAACCTCGGTGTGATTCCATCGAGAGAAGATGGGCGCGTATTATGTCGCAACTTACGTGCCCCAGTGCAAGATTGGGAATTCATGGCATCCAACGCGTCGGGTGGATTCGACTCCACGCTGGCCACCAACAAGGACCGGTTCCGTAAGACCCTGATCTCGGACCAGGTGTACGAACTGCTCCGCCAGGCCGTCGTCGAGGGCGATCTCGCGCCGAACGACCGGGTGGTCGAATCGGAGATCGCGCGGCGGCTCGGTGTGAGCCAGGCCCCGGTGCGCGAGGCGGTCAAGCGGCTCGCGCGTGAGGGCCTGTTCACGCACGTCCCCCGCCGTGGCCACTTCGTGGTCGAGATCTCCTCGCAGGACGCGGAGTACGCCCGTCAGGTGCGCGAACCGCTGGAGGGCCTCGCCGCCCGGCTCGCCGCCGAGCACATCACCGGGGAGCAGCTCGCCGAGCTCGACGCGCTGGTGGAGCGGATGCGCGAGGCGGTCGCCGCGAGCGATGTGAGCGGCTTCCGCGACGCCGACATAGAGTTCCACACCCAGGTCAGCCAGTTCGCCGGCAATCCGTTCCTGGCCCGGATGTGGGAGGTCATCGAGCCGAGCCTGCGCACCCTGCGGGCCATCTCCGACCCGCTCTTCGACGGTGACTGGTGCGCCATGGCCGACGAACACGGCCGTCTCGTCGACCTGCTGCGGTCCGGGGAGCCCGACAAGGCGGCGGAGGCATTCGCCGACCATGCCGCCGGCCGCGGGCCCGTGCCGGACGCCCGGGAGGCGAAGAAGCCGCGCAAGAAGGCCGCCGCGACGAAGCGGACGGCGGCCAGGAAGACGGCGGCGAAGTCGAATTGATCCACCGGCGAGGAGGCCCGATGCGAAATTCGCACCGGGCCCCCTTTGTTTTGCATGTGAGTTGCAGGGAGGGTGGCAATCAGGGGAATTATCGGCGGGCGCCCGCCGTCCACTTCGGTGCCCCGTACTGATACGCGCCCAGACTCGGTGTCGCGTCCGTGGAACCGTCATTGATCCCCGGCAGCGGGATCGCCGCATTGCGCGCGGGGGATTCGGCGGTAAGCCGGTAGTCGTGGTTCGCCGCGTCGACGAAGCGCGGATCGGCCTCGGCGGGAAGGTTGTTCGACAGGACCAGACCGCCGTTCGTGGCGTCGGTCAGGCCCCGGATCGTCCCGATGTTGTTGTAGATCTTCGTGCCGGTCGACGCCTCGGGCTCCTTCACGTAGAACAGTGTCATCCCACCGGTGTTGTTGTAGACGCTATTGTCGTGCGACCCGGTGCCCAGGCCGTTGAGCATCACCGTGCCCTCGCGGTTGCCCCAGCCCACGTTGTTCGCGATGACGAGATCGCTCTGGCCGTTGTCCGCGTAGACGCCCGAGATGCCGAACGTGGTCGAGGTCGTCGTGGGCGCCGGGTCGTGCAGCACGTTGTGGTCGATGGACGAGCCCATCATGTACGCGCTGCAGCAGGTGTAGATCGCGGCGACGTCCAGGCTCAGCCGGGCGTACCCGGAGATGTCGTTGTACGCGATCAGGTCCTTGCCCGGGGTGAGGCCAGCCACCTCGTTCCACTGGAGGTTGATGCCGCTGCGGCCGGCGCGGGAGATGGTGTTGTGCGTGACCGTCTGGCTGTTGCCCTGCACGGCGATGCCCGCCGCGTAGGTGCCCATGTAGTCCACGTCGTGGATCACGTTGTCCGTGGCGGTGTTGTTCTGTCCGCGCAGCGCGATGCCGTTCCCGGCGCTCAGCGACAGATCGCTGTTCACGATCTTGTTGTGGGTGCCGTCGAGGATGATGCCGGTGTCGCCGACGCCCCGGGTCACCGTGCTGCCGCAGTCCGTCGCGCCCCGGGTGATGTCCGTGTAGTGCGACAGGTACTGGCCCTCGATGCCGTCGAGGGTGACACCGGTGCTGGTGGCGCCCGTCTGGATCGTCGTGGCGAACAGGCCGATGCCGGCGACCGTGGTGTGGCTGGTGTTCGTCAGGTCGAAGCCCAGGGTGCGACGCTTGGCCTCGAAGGTGTGGGCACCGGGGTCGTCGGTGCTGTACACGTACAGGCGCTTCGTGGCCGGGTCGTAGAACCACTCGCCGGGGTGCGCGAGCTCACCGATCTTGCCGGAGAGCGCGTACCGCGTCTCCTTCGGCACGACCTTGTGGACGCACGGCGGCGCCACGTCGAGCGTCACCGAGCCGACGGCCGAACTCTTCACCTTGCCCGTGGCCGAGATGTACCAGTAGCCGGTGAGAGCGCGCGCGCCGTCCCAGTAACCGGCCGGACGGGTCAGGTTCGCGTCGGCGATCGTGGCGTCCGCGCTGCCCGCACCGGCGTACTGGAGCGTGGGGTCGAGCAGATCGAGGCCGGGATACGGCCATTGGGCCTCGATGTCCATCTTCTTGTCGGTGAACACCTGCACGGTGGTCACGTCCGAGCCGAGGTCGACGTTGGTGCTGTAGATGTGCCCGGCCGCCACCGCGTCGCTGAACTGTGAGTCCCTGGCGAACGGGTCGGTCCTGGCGATCTCGGTGACATCGGCGGCGGTGACCGGCTCGAAGCCGCCGATCCTCGAGGCACCGCTCACCGTCACCTTCGCGCCGGGGGCGGCGCGATACGTGATCGGCAGTTCGGCGGTGCCGGAACGGCCCGGCACGACGGTCTCCTCGTACGTGCCGGACAGGACGAGGCACGTATCGCCCGGCACCATCACGTCGGCGCACTTCTGGACGTGCCGGAACGGGGCCTTGGGGCTCTTGCCGCCGGCGGTGTCCCGGCCGGACGGCGCGACGTAATAGGTCCGTCCTGCCCGGGGCTTGACCGGATGGGCGGTGGCAGGATGACCGGCCGCCACCACGGCCAGGGATGCGAGCAGGGCGGCTGCGGACCACGGTCCTCTGCGGGACCGCGGCATCCATCTCCTCAGCAATGTGTGGTCCTTTCTCTTCTCTCGGCTCTTTCTCGGACGGGGAACGTCGAGCCCGGTCGTCCCTTCACGACTCATCCCTTCACCGCGCCGACGGTGAGCCCGCTGATGATGTGGCGCTGCATGTAGATGAAGAAGATGACGACGGGTGCGACGGCGAGCAGTAGGTTGGGGAACACCTTCGTCAGGTCGGTCGAGTACTGGCTGATGCCGGCGTAGATCGCCGTCGTGACCGTGTAGTGCCCGGAGGACGGACTGAGCAGGATCTGCGGGGAGACGAAGTCGTTCCAGATCCCGATCGAATTGAGGATCAGCACCGTGACGACCGCGGGACGCATCAGTGGGAAGATGATGGCCCAGAACGTCCGGTACCGGCCCGCGCCGTCGATCGTCGCCGCGTGATCGATGTCCACCGGTATGGTGCGGATGAAGCCGACGAACAAGAAGATGCTCACCGGCAGCGTGGACGCCACGTCGTGCGCGACCAGACCGGTCACGGTGTTGGCCAGGCCGACCTCGCGCAGCACATAGATCACCGGGATGATCACGGCGGCGCCCGGGATGAACGTGCCGGCCAGGAAGTACAGCAGCACCAACTGCGTACGCCGCTTGAGGCTGCGCGCGATCGCGTACGCGGCGGGGCCCGCGAGCAGGATGCACAGCACGTCCACGACCACGACGAGGAACAGCGTGAAGCCGTAGCCGCCGATGACGTTGAACTGCGGGCTGTTGATCGCTGCCGACATGTGCTCGAAGGTCAGCCCGCTCAGGGGGATCGAGAACGGGTTGTCGAGGATGTCCTGCTGCGACTTGAAGGCGTTCACCACGAGCAGGTAGATCGGCACGATCATGACGACGAAGAGCGTGCCGAGAAGGACCCGACGCACGGGCGAGCGGGACTCCTTGCGCTCCGTGCGCCGCGCGTCGTCACTCTTGGCCGGCAAAGCCTTCGGCCTGTCGCGGATCTCTGCCTCTAGTACGACCACCAGCGGCTCCTAACTAACTTGTCGTGGCTTGGTCTTGACGGTTGCGCAGCGCCGTCACGAGGAGGGCGAGCACGGCGGACACCACCATCAGGAACACCGCCTGCGCGGTCGCGTACCCGACCTTGGTGCCCTCGAAGGACCGGGCGAGAATGAGGTACGTGAATGTCTGCGTCGACCCGGCCGGACCGCCGCCGGTGAGGCTGACCACGATGTCGTACGCCCGGATGAGCCCCACCAGGTTCAGCACCGTAGCCACGGTCACCACGGGCGCGATCATGGGGATCACGATCCGCAGATTGATCTGCCGCTTCGAGGCGCCGTCGATGGCCGCGGCCTCCAGCAGCTCGGCGGGCACCGTCTGCAGGGCGGCCACGAACAGGACTACGTTGAAGCCGAATCCGGCCCACACGATCACGGCGATCAGCGAGATCAGTGCGAACTGCTCGTCGAAGAGGAAGCCGAGCGGTTCGATGCCGAACTTGGCGAGTGTGTTGTTGATGGCGCCGTTGGTGCCGAGAATCGCCGCCCACAAGTAGCCGAGGATCAGCGAGCTGATGACGTGCGGGAAGTAGGCGACGGCCCGGAAGAAGGAGTTGGTGCGCGAACGGCCCTTCAGTGCAAGCGCGTACACGAGCCCCAGTCCCACCATGAGCACCGTGCCGGCCACGGCGATCAGCGCTGTCACATACCAGGCGTCCGACGAACTCGGATCGTCGAACAGGTGCTTGTAGTTGTCGAGCCCGGTGAACGTGGCGGTGGAGAAGCCGTCCCAGTCGGTCAGGCTGAGATACACCGCGACGCCCACCGGCACGACGGTCATCACCGTGTAGAGCAGGACGGCCGGGCCCATCATCCCGAGGGAGACGGCCGAGTCCCGCAGCCGCGCCCGGCGCCGCCCCCGATGGTTCAGCCCTGCGTTCAGTTCTGCGAGTTCCACCACTTGTCCAATCCGTCGGCCGCACCCGCGGGGGACGAGCCCGTGTACAAGGACTGGATCTGCTTGTTGAGCTCGTCGCTGAACCCGGCGATCGGCTGGCTCTTCCCGGACTTCACGATCACCGACGGTGCCTTGTCCAGGATCTGCTGCACGGACGAACCGAGGCTGGACATCGGGTACGTGAAGCCCTCGCGCAGATTGCCGTCGGAGGCGAGCTGGCTCTTGATGGCCTTCGGGTCGGTGGTCGCCCACTTCACGAACTCGATCGCCTCGGCCTTGTGGCGCGACTTGTTCACCACGACGTACGGGTTCGAGATGTTGCCGAACTGGCCGGACGGGTAGGCCCCGTCGGTCGGCATGGTGAACACGCCGATGTCGTCGCTCTTCTTCGCGGCGTCCGCGGCGGGCACGAAGAACGAACCCATGATGTACATCGCGGATTTGCCGTTCAGGAAGGCCGTCTGGCCGTCCGCGTAAGTGAGGCCGAGCGCGCTCTTGTCCAGGTAGCCCTTGTCGATCCAGCTCTTGTAGCGCTCCAGGTAGGGCAGGTAGTCGCTCTTCGCGAAGGAGACCTTGCCGTCGTTGCGCTTGGCCGTCCACCCGGGGTCGGCGGTGAGCACACCCGCGTCGGCCATCATCGAGAACTGGGAGCCGGTGACCCACTGGCCGGCGGTCTGCAGCGGCTTGTAGCCGGCACCCTTCAGGCTGCCCATGGCCGCCGTGAACTGATCCATTGTCCGGATGTTCGTGGCGTCGATCCCCGCCTTCTTGAAAGCGGCCTTGTTGTAGAAGACGAGCGACTGGATCTGCTCACCCACACCGACCACGTAGTGCTTGCCGTCGACGGCGTACTGGTCGGCCAGGGGAGTCTTGGCGGTCCAGGGCTGGTCGGACAGGTCGGTGAAGAGCGACGCGGTGTCGGCGGTCGGCGTGATCTGCTGGGCGACATCCGGCGGATCGCCCGCGGCCAGGTCCTGCCTCAGCTTCGCGTCCGCCGAGATCGTCCCGGTCAGTTCGAGCTTGACGGTCACTCCGGGGTGAGCCTTCTCGTACGTGGCGAAGAGGTCGTTCCAGTACATCTCCGTCAGGTTCGGCGTGATGTTCACGATGACGCGGAGGGTCGTGCCCTCCGCGGCCTGGTCGGACCCGCCGCCGCAGGCGACGGCCGACGCCATCACCAGGGGAGCCACGGCGAGCCCGCAGATACGGCGCCACATTGTTCTCATGGGACACGCTCCGTTGCGTAGTCGTGAATAATCGATAGCTGGTGTTCAGCCGCAGAGTTCCCGGTGCAACAGCGGTGGGAGGGGTCGCGGGCGGTCACTGGTGCGGATCGCCCGGCGGGGTGGTGCGATGCGGCGGAGGCGGGGCGGGGCCCTCACCTTCGTGGCTATCGTCTATCGATTGCTGATGCTAGGGGTGGCTCCTCGCTTCTTCAAGGGTGCTGCGGCAAACCTCTGAGTTCCGTCCTTCGGGTTCCGGTCGGCTCCGTCGGCGAGCAACCGCCGTACGACTACGCGGCCTTGGGCCCCGGGAGTGGGACGTGAGCATGAGCCGGCTGAGGTGGGCTCCCCAACTCCGTGTCGGCTGAGGGTCGTCGAGGTCCTGTCGAGGTAGGGGTCGTCCGGATCGGGCGGCCCCGCGCGGTGCACGGACCGCGCGTGCAGCTCGGTCCACTCGCCGATGGCTCGGAGCGTGGCGCGGGCCCGCGGGTCCAGGGCGCCGCGGCCGGTGGGTCCGACGTTCAGGATGAGGTTGCCGCCGCAGGCGACGGACTGCACCAGCATACGGACCAGCAGCGCAGGGTCCTTGTAGTCGTGGTTGTCGCGGTCGTACCCCCACGAGCCGTTGAGTGTGTGGCAGGCCTCCCACATCGCCTGCTCACCGCCACGCTCCAGCGGCCGGTCGAGCTGGTACTGCTCGGGCGTCACGTAGTCGCCGGGTATGCCGAGCCGGTCGTTGACGAGGATGCCCGGCTGCAATCCTCGTGCGAGGGCCAGGAGTTGTTTCGCACCCCACTCCTCGGGGCCCTTCTCCGGATATGTGAAGTCGAAGAAGAGCAGGTCGATCGGGCCGTAGACGGTGAGGAGCTCGCGTATCTGCCCCTGCATGTACGCGCGGTAGCGCGCCATGTCACGGGGCTCCTGCTCGGCCGCGGTGCCGCGCAGCGGGTGGTGCTCGTCGACCGTGAAGTCGGGATGGTGCCAGTCGAGCAGCGAGTAGTACAGGCCGACGCGCAGGCCCTCGGCGCGCATCGCGTCGACGAACTCGCGCACCAGGTCTCGGCCTGTCGCGCGCACCGAGGTGTAGTGGGACAGCGCCGAGTCGAACAGGCAGAAACCGTCGTGGTGCTTGGCGGTCAGCACCGCGTAGCGCATGCCCGACTGCCGTGCTGTACACGCCAGTCGTTCGGCATCGAACAGGTCGGGATCGAACCGGTGCAGGTAACGGTCGTACTCCTGCCGCGACATGGCCTCCCGGCTGCGCACCCACTCGTGCCGCGCCGCCAGGCTGTACAGGCCGAAGTGGACGAACAGTCCGAAGCGCGCCGCCTCGAACCAGCCGGTGGAATCAGTGGAATCAGTGGAAGCGCCGGTCACGGAGGGCTCCTGACACATTGACATCACTAATCGATTGGCTGTTATCTACCATCGATAGGCGATGATGTCACTGGCGTTGCGCGCGATGAGCGCGCGGAGAGGCAAGTGCATGCACCCGATAGGGGATCAGGAAGCGCCGTCGACGGGGGAGACCCGCATCAACGGGACGGAGGGAACCCGGACCTATGAATCGATGCGAGCGCCGGTCCACACCTCGGTCTACGTACGACCCACCTCACAGATGGTGGAAGCCCTCAAGGACGTGAGCGCGGCGACGGCCTGCGCGAAGCTGCACCAGATGGGCATCACCCGGACATTCATCGACGGTCCC
Organism: Streptomyces sp. NPDC057543; assembly: GCF_042801895.1. Lineage (NCBI taxonomy): Bacteria > Bacillati > Actinomycetota > Actinomycetes > Kitasatosporales > Streptomycetaceae > Streptomyces > Streptomyces sp. NPDC057543. The sequence continues at coordinate 29,113 of NZ_JBHVFF010000015.1, forward strand.
GTGCCACTGCACCGCGAACCGGACGTCAAGGTCACCGGCGGTGCCGTGACGTTGCAGTTCCTGCCACAGCGCGAAGATGTCTTCAATGGTGCGGAGCAGGAGGACATCGAGCGCAAGACCGCGCTGTGGGGTGTCCTCGAATCCATCCAGCCCGGCGACGTGCTCGTCGTCTCGGCCCACGGCAGCCACTTCACCGGCTGCCTCGGCGACATGCTCGTGCGCTACTTCAAGCTGCGCGGCGGCGCCGGGATCGTGGTGGACGGACGGGTGCGGGACGCGGCCCGGGTCCGCGCGCTCGGCGTGCCCATCTGGTGTACCGGTGTCACCCCGCACTACGCCTCGCAGACCGAGCTGTTCCCGTCCGCGTTCAACGTGCCCGTCGGCGTCGGCGGCTCCCTGGTGACGCCCGGCGATCTGATCGTCGCCGACGAGGACGGCGCCGTCGTCGTGCCGCAGCAGAACGCGATTCCGCTCGCCGAGGATTCCTTGCTGCACCAGGACCGGGAGGCATTCGCGCGCCGCCGCCTCGACGAGGGCGGACGGCTGTCCGACTACTATCCGCTCACCGGCGAGGGCCTGACCGAGTACCTGGCGAGCCGGCCCGTCATCTGAGCCCCGGTGGGCCGCTCGGAACCAGATGCGCGTGCCCACCAGTACGCTGCCGGGGCGCCCCGTCCCACCGCCGGCGGCACCGACCGCGTACGCCTTGCTGGTGCGGCCACTCGGGGTGGGACGTCGGTGCTCACGTGGGCCGCGCGTCACGATCCCGCTCGGTCCGGTCCTCTCGGCCTCGGCCGTGTTCGGCATGGTCACCTGGACGGTCGACTCGTCCTGCGCGACCATGCGGCCGCCGTACATCGCCAGGGGCCTCGACGTTGGCATCGCGCTGCCCGCCACCGCCGCAGCGATCACCGTCACCGGCAACGCGCCGGTCAAGGACGGCGATGTGGCGTCCGGCCTGCAGTCCACCATGCTGGTGCCCTCGGCACCTTTGTGCTGGTCACCGTGATCGTCGGCGAAGGCGAAGGCGGAGGGCGGCAAGGAGGGCATGGTGATCGCCGGTGCTCACCGAGCCCGAGCACCGGCGTACGCGTGGGAGCGGCGCTGCCGGGGGCGTGTCCGGCCCTGGCAGGCGCCGCTCCGAAGCGGTGGACGGCGTTGTCGTCCGCTTCGCCGGGCTCGTTACTTCGCGGCGGGTTCCGGCGCGCCGCCCTGCTCGGTGGCGGAGGGCTCGGCCGGGGACTGAGTGGGGGAGCGGTGAGGGCGGACGCCGATCATGCCGACGGCGGTAAGGACCGCGGCCAGGGCGGCGGCGATGCCGCAGATGAGGAAGGCGTTGCCGAAGCCGCTGCCCAGCGCGTCGAGGGCGAGGTCGTGCGCTGCCGATCCCGGAGCGCCGGGCGGCAGGCTGTTCACGGCGATGGGCCCTCCCTCCGCGGCGATCCCGCGTGCGGCACCCAGGTGGTCCGCCGGCAGGTCCGCGCCGTTCAGTTTCGACGTGAACGCCGTTCCCGCGTTGCTGAGGGCCACCGCGGTGACGACGACCGGGCCGAGCGCGAAGCCGAGATCGCGGAGCATGTTGGTCGTGGCGCTCGCCATGCCCGCCAACTGCGGGGGCACACTGTCCAGCGCCACGGCCGTCACCGAACTCACGCACAGGGCGAAGCCGACGCCGATCAGCAGGGCGGGTACGACGAGCGCGGTCAGGGCGGGGTCGGTGACATCGAGCCGGGTGCACAGGAGGCAGCCGACGGCCATCAGGACGAAGCCCGAGGTCAGCAGCCAGGTCGGGGCGACCCGGTGCAACAGCCGGGAGAGGACCGGTATGAGGGCGAACGCCGGCCCCTGCAGCAGCAGGAACGGGACGGCGACGCGAAGCGGGTCCTGGTGCTGCACCGGTCCGAGCCACATGGCCGTCGCGAAGCATGCGCCGAGAAACGCGAGCATGCCGACGACGGCGACGACGGACGCCACCGTGAAGGCCCGGTTCCTGAACAGCGTCAGGTCGAAGATCGGGGACTTGGCACCCAGCTCGACCACGACGAAACCGACGAGGAAGCAGAGGCCGATGCAGAAAGACAGGATGACGGGAAGGGTCGTCCAGCCCGACTCGGGACCCTCGACGGCGGCGTAGAGCACCAGGATCAGACCGACGGCGAAGGTGATCTGACCCGGTATGTCGAGCTCCCGGCCCTCGGGTGACCTGGACTCCGAGGTCAGTGCAAGGGTGAGTACCACGCTCACCGCGGCGATCACCACGAGCACCCAGAAGGAGCCGCGCCAGGAGCCGACCTTGGCGAATGCCCCGCCGAGGAAGGGCGAGACGGCCGCACCGGCGGAGAGGAACCCGCTCCACAGCGCGACGGCGTGGGCCCGTTCCCGGGCGTTGCGGGTGACCGACGCGAGCATGGTGAGCGAGCCGGGGAACAGGGCGCCGGCGCCGAGACCGTTCAGCGTGGCACCGACCCAGAGGACCTGCACGTTGGGCGCGACCGCGGCCACGGTGCTGCCGGCGGCGACGAGGGCCGCCCCCACGGTGATCAGCTTCTTGCGGCCGAACAGGTCGCCGAGCACGCCGAAGGTGAATTCGAAGCAGACCACCGCGATCATGAACGCCGCGGTGATCCAGGTCAGTTGGGAGCCATGGGTGTTCAGGTCCGCCTGGAAGAGTCCGAGGAGGGATGCCGGCAGTGCGTTGGCCACCTGCGCCACGAACACCGCACAGCAGGTGGCAGCCAGCGTCCCCGCGTAGCCCGGCTTCCGGGCCGCCCCCGCGGTGGGGCCGTAGGACGTCGCCGTCCCGTTGTTGAGCGTCATTGCTTCTCCCTGGCTGGGAAGGTGAAATGCCCCGCCGTCGGGCGGGACCGGCTTCGGCCGAGTGCCGAAGCGAGGAGAGGGTGAGCGTTGCGGGCCTGTCCTGCAGGGACAGGCGTGGCGAGCCGCTGCCGTACTCGAGGCGGTGGGGGGGAGAGCGCAGCAGGAGTCAGGCGCGGTGCCGTGGAGAATGACATCTCGCTTTACGTCACGTCAATGAAATGTTCGTCGATTAAGTGAAATTTCCTCGACGTAAGGGTCGGGCTGCCTCGGCGACACCTTTTGCGGGCGGTGGCGCGGGCAGGGCTGCTCAGTACGCCGCGGCCGGATCCGCCTCCAGCGCGCGCCGCGACGCTGAGGGCGCGATCGGCGACCGGAGACCGTGAGGTTCGGTCGTGGTGCACGCCGGGCATCGACACCGGCAGGCACGCCTGTGTCGTCCCGTCCCGGTCGCGCACCGGCACCCCCGCGGCGATGAGTCCGCGCTCGTAGCGCTCCTGGTTCACCATGGTCGCCGCCCTGATGGTGTGGCCGACGCTCGGCACGGGATAGGGCGGCGTCCTGGGCGGCTTGTCCGCAGGGCCACCTGGTGCGGCCTTCCGGCCCGGCGTCCGGTGCGCCTTCGTTCTGGCCCGGCCTCGAGCGGTTCTGCTCTCCAGAATCTGCATGTCTTGTATGTGGATCCGGCGCACGCTGAGTCCGTGACTCAGTCCTCCCTCGCTCATGACATCGCCACGGGCTCCCCCGTCCGACTGCAGGCCGTTTCCGCAGCGGGCCGGCCCGAGGTCACCCCGGCACTCGAGGAGCTGTACCGGGGCTTCGAACAGGAACTTCTCGTCCCGCTGTGGACCGAGATCGGTGACCTGATGCCGGCGCACCCACACTCGCGTGCGGTCCCGCACGTGTGGCGCTGGGAACAGCTGCGGGCGCTCGCGGCGCAGGCCGGCGAACTCGTCCCGGTCGGCCGCGGCGGTGAGCGCCGCGCCATCGCGCTGGCCAACCCCGCGCTGGCCGGCCGGCCGTTCGCCACGCCCACGCTGTGGGCAGCCATCCAGTACCTGATGCCCGGGGAGGACGCCCCGGAGCACCGCCACACCCAGCACGCGTTCCGGTTCGTCGTGGAGGGCGAGGGGGTGTGGACGGTCGTCGGCGGCGATCCGGTGGCCATGCGGCGCGGCGACTTCCTGCCGCAGGCCGGGTGGAACATGCACGCGCACCACAACGCCACCACCGAGCCGATGGCCTGGATCGACGGCCTCGACATCCCGTTCCAGTACGCCAACGAAACCCAGTTCTTCGAGTTCGGCCGGGACGAGATCAGCGATGCCGAGCGGATCACCCCGGACCGGTCACGGGCCGAGCGCCTGTGGGGACATCCCGGACTGCGCCCGGTCTCGGCCGCCGAACGAGCTCCCGGCACGCCCCTGTTGGCGTACCGCTGGGAGCACACCGGCCGCGCGCTCAGCGACCAGCTCGCCCTGGAGGCGGAGGGCTTCGCCGGCACCGTCGAGCCCGGCCACGCCGCCGTTCGGTTCACCGATCCGGCGACCGGCGCCGATGTGCTGCCCACCATCCGTGCCGAGATGCACCGCGTCGTGCGCGGTGCCGAGACCGCGCCGGTCCGCGAGACCGGCTCGTCGGTCTACCAGGTCTTCGACGGCTCCGGCACCGTCAGCGTCGGCGACAGTTCGTGGTCCGTGACGCGGGGTGATCTGTTCGTCGTGCCGTCCTGGCAGCCGCTGTCCGTGCGCTCCGAAGCCGGCACCACCGACTCCGATTCCGGCGCACTGGACCTGTTCCGCTTCAGCGACTCCCCGATCTTCGAGGCCCTCCGGCTCGACCGTACCCACGTGGAAGGAACCACCCGATGAAGCTCGCCACCCTCCGCACCGGCGGCACCACCAGGGCCGTCCGGCTCGACGGCGGCACCCTGGTCGATCTCGGCGTCCCGGATGTGGGCACCCTGCTGGGTCAGGACGACTGGGCCGAGCGCGCCGCCGCGGCCACCGCCGAGAACGCCGAGACGTACGCCCTGGACGGCGCCGAGTACGCGCCCGTGGTCCCGCAGCCCTCGAAGGTGGTCTGCGTCGGACTCAACTACCGCAACCACATCCAGGAGATGGGCCGGGACCTGCCCGAACACCCCACCCTGTTCGCGAAGTTCGCCGACGCACTGATCGGCGCCGGCGACGACATCCTCCGGCCGGACGAGACCGACCAGTTCGACTGGGAGGTCGAGCTCGCGGTGGTCGTCGGCAAACGCGTGCGCCGCGCCCGGGGCGAGGAGGCCGAGCAGGCGATCGCCGGGTTCACCGTCCTGAACGACATCACCTGCCGGGACTGGCAGTTCCGCACCCGGGAGTGGCTGCAGGGCAAGATGTGGGACTCCAGCACCCCGGTGGGCCCCTACCTGGTCACCCCCGACGAGCTGCCCGGCGGCGTACGCCCCGCTCTCGACATCCGGCTGACCGTGGACGGTGAGGTCATGCAGTCCGACTCCACGGCCGACTTGCTCTTCGACCCGGTGCACCTGGTGGAGTACGTCTCGACGATCGTGCGCCTGAACCCGGGCGACATCATCGCCACCGGCACCCCGGGCGGTGTCGGGCACGCCCGCAAGCCGGGGCGCTATCTGGTGGGGGGCGAGACGGTCGTCGCCGAGATCGACAGCATCGGCCGCCTGGAGAACCGTGTCGTCAAGGAGAAGTCCGCCTGATGTCCCGCACGTTCGAGGAGGCTCGCCGCTGGGCGCAGCTCGGCACCGCCCTGTTCGTCCAAGCCGCGGACCTCGGTGAAGCCGGGCTGGACGCGCCGAGCACGCTGCCCGGCTGGACCCGTAAGCATCTGGTCGCGCACGTCGCCGCCAACGCCGACGCCCTGGGCAATCTCGTCCACTGGGCCGCCACCGGCGAGCGCACACCGATGTACTCCTCCCCCGAGGACCGCGCCGCCGGTATCGAACGGGGCGCCGGGATGCCGGCCGCCGAACTGACCGCGTGGCTGCGCCGTTCCGCGGAGGAGCTGGCCGCGTCGACGGCCTCGCTCACTGAGGAGCAATGGCAGTCCCCGGTCGTGACGGCCCAGGGCCGCACCGTACCCGCCACCGAACTGCCCTGGATGCGCTCCCGCGAGGTGTGCGTCCACGCGATCGACCTGGGCACCGGCCTGACCTTCGCCGACCTGCCCACCGGCTTCCTCACCGCGCTCTGCGCCGACGTCGTGGGCAAGCGCGCCCAGGAGTCCGGCCCGGCGCTGCTCCTGGAGGCGACCGACACGGGCGCTTCCTGGAAGCTGCCCGGGGACGGCGAGCCGACCGTGCTCGCCGGCCCACTCCACGCGATCACGGCCTGTCTCACCGGGCGCGAGCACACCCTCACAGCTCCCGGCGGCGGGCCCGTTCCCGCCCTGGCTCGCTGGCTCTGACCACTGGGACCGCACCGGGACCGGCCGGCCGGGCTCCGTCGGCCGGACCCGGTGTCCGGGTCGGACAGGCCCTGCCACTCGACGACTCTCTGCCATTCGAGGAAAAGAAGATGAACCCTGCAACCCCTCCCACCAGCGACAAACCCGACGTGATCATCGTTGGAGGAGGCATCGGTGGCCTCAGCTCCGCGTTTGCCCTCGCGCGGCAGGGGCTGCGCGTGCGCGTCCTCGAACGGGCCCCGGAATTCGGCGAGGTCGGCGCCGGCATCCAGATCGCGCCCAACTGCACCCGCATCCTCGACGAGTACGGCCTCCTCGACGAGGCCAAGGAGCTGGGCGTACTCCCGGAGAACATGGTGATGCGCGACGCCCTCGACTCCCGGGAGCTGACCCGGCTCGACCTGCGGGACGTGGAGCGGCGCTACGGCTTCCCGTACATGGTGATCCACCGCAGCGACCTGCACGGCATCTTCCTGCGCGCCTGTCGGCGGGCCGGTGTGGAGCTGCTGACCGACCGGACGGTCATCGACTACGAGCACACCGACGGCGGCGCCCGGATCCGCCTGGAGAACGGCCGGACAGAGGAGGCGCCGGTGATCATCGCCGCCGACGGCCTGCACTCGGTGGCCCGGCGCAAACTGGTCGGTGACGACGTGGTCAGCTCCGAATACGTCGCCTACCGCGCGGCCGTCCCGATCGACGAGGTGCGCGACAACGGCATCGCGGAGAAGGACGTCACCGTGTACGTCGGCCCGCGCTGCCACTTCGTGCAGTACGCCCTGCGGGGCGGCGACATGTTCAACCAGGTCGCCGTGTTCGAGTCGCCGAAGGCGCTGGCCGGGAAGGACGACTGGGGTACGCCGGACGAACTGGACGCGGCCTTTGCGGCCACCTGCGACACCGTGCGCAAGGGCATCCCGCTGATGTGGCGGGACCGTTGGTGGCAGATGCTCGACCGGGACCCGATCGAGACGTGGGTGCACGGCCGGATCGCATTGCTCGGTGACGCCGCCCACCCGCCGTTGCAGTACATGGCGCAGGGCGCGATCATGGCGATCGAGGACGGCTGGGTCTTCGCGCAGCACGTCGCCCGCCAGTCCACCGGGGACGCCGGAACACCGGACTGGGACGCGGTACTCGCCTCCTACGAGGCGGTCCGCGTCGAGCACTGCCGCCGGGTGCAGTCCACCGCCCGTGCGTGGGGTGACCTGTGGCACCTGGACGGCGAGCAGCGGCTGCAGCGCAATGTGATCATGCGTGGGCTCGACGCACACGACTACGGCTTCACCGACTGGGTGTACGGCCCCACCGCGCTGGCCCCGGACGAGGAACCCGCGATGTTCACCCCGATCCCGCTGTCCTCGGCCCGGCTCGAGGAGATGGACACCGAGGGGGCGCTCGCACAGACGGACGTCGAGGGCGCGGACGTCACCGCGCTCGCGGAAGGCATTGCCCGGTGAGCGATGCCTTGCTACACGGCGGTGCGGAGACCGTTCGGCCGGTTCGACGGCGCGCCCGCCGGCGTCCGCCACGTACGGCATCACGGTCGCGCAGCTACGGGAACGGCTCCGACGTCGACCTGCTCCCGTGAGCCACCGACACGGAGCGACGGACGCGCGCCGACTCCGTTCGTGATTCAACTCCTTGACGGGCGCCGGCCCTCACCGGTCGTCTCCCGAACGAGGCCAGGGAGGTACCGCGACCGGACAGGTACGTGATCCGCGTCACCCAGAATCGCGTCAACGGAGACATGTCGGTTTACGGTGCGTCAGGGTTTAGGCCAATGTGTAACGTGCGAAGCCGGTATGTGCGCTCGACGTACAGGGGCGCGTTAGGATCCAGTCATGGCGAACCTTCGTGAGGCGCAGAAGCAGATGACGCGCCGTCTGCTGCTGGAGTCAGGGCTTGAGCTGTTCAAGACGAAGGGGTACGCCGCCACCACGGTCGACGACATCGCGACTGCGGTGGGCACCACGCGAGTGACCTTCTACGCATACTTCTCTTCCCGCAGCGAGCTGATGAAGGCACTCATCGACGAGCAACTCAACGAGGCGCTGCAGCGCGTCGGCTCTCCCGAGCACGGCTCCACGGCGCAGGACCTCGTCGCCACGGTCGCCGACGGGACGCCGGAGGCGATCACGGCGTGGCTTCGGCGAACCGCCGACAGCTGGCCGGCCATCCGCCCCATCATCCGGGTCGGCCGCGACGCCGCGGCGGTCGATCCAGACCTCACCGACCTGGTCGAGCGATGGATGGAGGAGGCCATCAGCGACATCGAGGAAGGACTGGCGACGGCTGGGCGCCTCGAGCCCCATCAGCGCCACTTCCGGGGCGTTCTGGCGATGGCCCAGCTCGATTTCGTCGCCCAGAACTGGGATCGTGCCGACTGGAAGCTCACGCGTGACCAGATGCTCGATGAGCTCAGCGCCAGTTGGGTACAGCTACTGACCTGACCACGCCCGCCGGACTGGACGCGCGACGCAGGGCAGGACCGCGCCGTTCAAGCGGTTCGGGAACATCGACGCGTGATCGATTCGCCTCGATTCCCGGGACACCGATGAGATCGTCCGCGCGGTCGAGCTTGTTGTTCCCGGCTTCGAAGGAGCCAGGCCATGCGCGTCGGGATCGCCGCCGTCGGCCGGATGTTCCGGGTGGCTCCACATCGCGCAGTGGTCGACCGAAGCGAAGGAAGCGACCACCCGCTCACGGTGAACCGCCGGGCCGGGGTGGGGCCGATGCCCGGCCCGGTCCGGCGCAGTGGGCGTAGTCGGCTCAGAGATGCGTTGCGACGTCGAACAGCAGCGCCCGAAGCCATTCAGTGAAGTACTGATCGGCCAGTCGGGGGTTCCAGACCATGTCGATCCCGAGCCCGGGAATCGGGAACGGGAACTCCTCGATCCGCAGGTCGGTGAGCGTCCGCATGGCGGCGGCGACCTGGTAGCGAAGGAGAGCGACGCCGCCCGCGCGTGCGACCAGGAAAGGTACCAGCAGAAAGTCGGAGATCAACTGGCCGATGCGGTAGGTGACACCCTCTTCCTCGAGCACCGAATACGGGAAGACTCGCCGATCGGTGTCGACGACGATGTGCGGCTGTGTGGTCAGGAGGTCGAGCGCGCTCGCTTCCGGTGGCGTGTCCGGTGAGGCCACCACCACGCAGCGGTCGTTGTAAAGCCGCTCGCGCGGGTACGGCGAGAAGTGCCCCTCGGAGAGCAGCACGACGTCGACGCCCTGGTCGGTGAAGGTGGCCTCCGTCGGCACCGTGATCGTACGGACACGCAACGTGGCGTGAGGGGCACGCTCGGCAATGAGCCGCGTCAGTCGAGGGCCGACGACGAACGCCGTGCTGTTCGTCATGGCGATCGTGATGACGCGCCGATCCGTGGCGGGGTCGAAGTGCGGGAAGTTCACGATCTGTGCCGTCTGTTGCAGGGCGCTGCGTAGCGGCGCGATCAGCTCCAGCGCGCGCGGGGTCAGCGTGACGCCTGCCCCTTGTCGGACGACGAGGTCGTCACCCAGTAGACGCCGCATTCTCGTGAGGGCGTGGCTCATTGCCGGCTGTGACAGACCGACTCGTTCCGCGGCCCTGGTCACCGAACGTTCCTCGAGGAGCGCGAGGAGGGGCACCAACAGGTTGAGGTTGACCGATGCCAGTCGATCCAACCCCGAACCCGTGGTGCCCTCTTCGTCGTCGCCCATGGAGCGAACCTTACGCAGCTGACCGGGTCATACGACGCAACCGGGGAATCGGGATCCGGTAGTTGAGCGCCGCGGCCACACCGGTGCCGTGATCGTGCGACCAGCGCATCAACGCCGGCCCACCACCGGGCCCTCCCTCGACGTACGTCGGTTCGCCTTCCAGCGGCAGATGGCCCACCGCCTTGAGACTCAGCCCGAACTGCTCGGTCCAGAAGTACGGCTGAAACCGGAGCGGCGGCGCATCGTCGCCGTGGACAAGGGCCCTTGCGGCGACCTTCGCCTGCTCGATCGCACTACTCCAGAAGGGGATGCGGCGCAGGCCGTACGGAGTGGGCAAGGCTGCGAGGTCTCCGACGGCCGCGACGTCGGGGCGGACGAGCCCACGCGAGTCGACCGGGACAACCCCCTTTGCCACAAGTCCCGTGTCCGCGAGCCACTTTGTGTTGGGGACGTCGCCGACGGCGGTCACGAGAATCTCAGCCTCGAGGACCGTGCCGTCGTCGAGTACGACCCGAGCGCTTCCCTCACGCCGTTCGAGCCGTGCCGACCCGGTCTCGACGATGGTGAGCCCCAGGTCCAGCGCAGCCTTGACGAAGACGCCGGCGAGGTAGGAACCGAGCTGAACGACCAGTGGCATCCCTTGGGAGACGAGGGTGACCCGGGAGCCGGCGGCCAAGCACCCCGAGGCGATCTCCATTCCGAGCGGGCCACCGCCGACCACGACGACCGATGGCCGGCCCGCCAACCGGCCTCGCAGGGACAGCGCGTCGTCGAGTCCACGCAAGGTGAGCTCCTCGGGAAGGGCGGACAATCGTCGCGCCCGGGAGCCGGTGGCAAGGACGACGCGGTCGTACGGCAGAGCCGTACCGTCGTCGAGAGTGACGAGCCGACGATCGAGATGGAGTCCGGTCGCACGTACGCCCAGAATTTCCGTCGCCCCGTGGCTGGTCGGCGGAAGCTCGTACGGCGCCATGTCATCGCCGTCGAGCAGGAGCGCCTTCGACAGGGCCGGGCGGCTGTATGCCGGGTGCGTTTCGTCGCCGACGATCGTCAGCTCGCCGTCGAAGCCGGCCTCACGGAGCGTATCGGCCGCGGTGAGCCCGGCAATCCCGTTGCCGACAACAACGACGCGGTCCATCGTGTCGCCGCTCATACGATCCTCAGCGCCGCGACCGGACACACGCGGACGGCGGCGTTCGCCAGGGCGGCGTCGGCTGCGCCGACCTGCTCGCTGTCGAGCACGAGCTCGCCTTCGTCGTCGAGGTGCATGAGCTGTGGGGCAGCCTCCTCGCACAGGCCGTGGCCCTCACAGCGGGGGCGGTCAAGAACGATCTTCATGCGGGAATCACTTCCAGGACGGGGAGCTCCTCGATGCTCCGGGTGATGTTGCTGGGAACACGGACCTCGGGTCCGACCACGAGGCGCTTCACGCGCCGGGAAAGCGCTTCGATCACAGCGTGAGCCTCCAGGCGGGCGAGTCCTTGGCCCGCGCAGCCGTGAGGGCCGTAGCCGAACGAGAGATGGTCGACCGGATTGCGTTCGACGAGGAAGGCATTCGGGTTCTCGTAGTGCCGGGGGTCGCGGTTGCCGGCGCCGAACAGGATCGCGATCTGCGCACCTGCGGGGACGAGGGCACCGTCGATGTCGACGTCCCTGGTGGCGCGTCGGCCCCAGGCGTGGACGGGAGCCCAGAAGCGAAGCACCTCATTGAATGCCGCCGGCACCAGCGACGGGTCCTTGCGGATCAGGTCGAGCTGGTCGGGGTGCGAGCCGAAGAGGGCGACGATGTTGCCGATCGCCGCCACGGTGGTGTCGACGCCGGCACCGAGGTACTGGTGGATGATGTGGCCGGCCGTGTTCGGCGGAATGGTGCCACGTGCCTCGGCGTCAAAGATGCCGCGACCCACGGACCCTTCGGTCAGATCAGTGGCCCTGACCTGGGAGCACCAGCTGTAGAGCTCGCCGGCGATCGGGAAGCTCTCGGCCGTGCGCTGGTTCATCGGACCGATGACCTGCATGGCGGCCTGGCCCCAGCGCAACATGTTGTCGCGCACGTGGCCCGTGAAGCCGATCAGGTCCGCGACGACCTCCAGCGGGAATGCTCGAGCGAGGGTGTCGATCGCCTCGAAGGTGCCCTTCTCGACGAGTTCTGCGACGAGAGCGTCCGCCTTCACCTCGATTCGCCCCTTCAGACCACGCAGCGCACGCGGTGAGAGGTTCTCGGTGAGCGTGGCGCGCAGTTGGGTGTGCGTCGGCGGATCGGACGCGAGCGAGGTACCGGTGAGCGCCTCGTTGGTCATCGGGTTGAACCCGATCGAGGTCGAGGAGAACGACTCCCAGTCCGCGAGTGCGCCACGGATGGCGTCGTACCGCGTCAGCACATGGACATCGTTCTTCCAGAGGTGGACGACGGAGCCTTGTTCCCGCAGCTCGGCGTACACGGGGTAGGGGTCGAGCACGACCTCGTCGGCGAAAAGGTCGATGTCTGAGATAGGTGGGGCGGTCATGTCCTTCAGTGAAGTGGCTGGCATCACATCCAACAAGTGAATGATTTACATGCCGCAACATGCATGACGTTCATGCTTCTCCCCCACGTCCGCCGCTTCCGCGACGGCGGACCCACCCGGGTCCGTGCGGAAGGTCCCGCGGCGACCGTCGAGGAGATGCTCCTGCCGCCCTGCCCATCACGGTCGCCGACGAGGGGGCGTCCTCGATCGGCTTCGTCGCGCCGGACTCGCGCGCGGCACGCGCGCCTGCCCGGTATCAGCCCTTCAGGTGGTGACTCGGGGCGTCGTGCGGAGACCGGCTGCCCGGCCTGATGGCAGCCGCCGAGCGACCGGCCCCGGACGCCCGCTGCACTCTTCGTGTGTTGTTTTTTCTTAGTGTTCATTTCATTGACACTGTGTAAATTGAATGGCTACGGTGACTGCAGCCACAGGGTGCAGTGCGCCCAACCCGGACATATGAGGGCAGGCATGAGCGTCAAGAGCAACACCGTGAACACCGTCCTGGGCCCGGTGCCGACCGAGGAGCTGGGCGTCGTCTCGGTCCACGAGGCACTGCTGTCGGTGGTGCCGGGCGCGGAGTACGCCTTCGACATCACCATCGACCGCGCGGAGATCTTCGAGACCCTCGCCGCGAAGCTGAAGGATTTCCGCGCCCACGGCGGCGGCACGATCGTCGACAGCACCGGCATGTTCCACGGCCGGGACGTCCGGCTGTACGAGACCCTCTCCCGCACGACCGGCGTGCACATCGTCGCCTCGACGGGTCAGGGCCCGGAGGAGCTGCTCGGCGGCTACTTCCTCACGCCGCAGACCAACCCGCCGGCGCCGTGGCCGGCCGAGAAGTTCGCCGACCTCTTCACCAAGGAGGTCGCCGAGGGCATGGTGGTCCCCCGCGTGGAGCGACGCGGCGCCGCCGGCCTGGTGGCCACCGTCGCGACCCCCGAGGGCATGACCGCGACCGACGAGAGCTTGTTCCGCGGTGCGGCCCGAACCGCCCTGGGTACCGGCGTCGCGGTCTCCATCCGCTACGGGAGCGACGCCGTCCACGACCTCGATGTCGTCCTGGACGAGAAGCTGTCGGCCGACCGCGTCGTCGTCGGCGGACTCGACCGCAAGGACGCCGTCGCCACCGGCGCGCCCCTGGAGATCGCCCGCCGCGGCGCCTACGTCGCACTCGACCACGTCGGCGTGGAGGACGAGACCCACCTCACCGACGCCGAGCGCGCCGCCCTGGTCGCCGACCTCGTGCAGGCCGGCTTCGGCAACCGGATCCTGCTCTCGAGCAACGCGACCGGGGTGGCGAAGGGCCACCCCGGCAACGACGTGCCGTACAGCTACGTCCTGACCACTTTCGTCCCGCTCCTGAAGGCACAGGGTCTCAGTGACGAGGACACGCAGCGGATTCTCGTGGAGAACCCGCGCGACCTGCTGTCGGTGCGCTGAACGCGTCGGCGCGAACGACCATCAAGTCTCTTTCTTCAAAGGTGAGTGTTGTGTCGAGAGTGAACACTGTCCTGGGGCCGATCCCGGCCGAGGAGCTGGGTCTCGTGGCCATCCACGAGCACATCGGCTACGGCATGCCCGGCTCCGAGCTGGACACGAAGTGGTGGAAGGCCCCCGAGCAGCGGTACGAGGAGACCGTCCCGAAGCTGCGCACGTTCCACGAGTACGGCGGCGGAACCTTCGTCGACGCGACCGGGATCTGCAACGGCCGTGACGTCGACTACTACAGGTCGCTGTCCGCGAAGACCGGCGTCCACATCGTCGCCTGCACCGGTTTCGTCGGCGGCGACACCGCCCTGCCGCACTTCGCCCGGGCCGAGGTGGACTACCTGACCCAGCAGTTCGTCCACGAGATCACCGTCGGCATCGGCGACACCGGCAGCCTCGCCGGTGTCATCAAGGTCGGAGTGAGCCGCGGCGGCCGGATGACGGACCTGGACAAGCGCATCTACCGCGCCGCGGCCCGCGCCTCGCTCACCACGGGCGTGCCGATCCTGACCCACCTCGCGATCGACGCCGAGAACGCGATCGCGATCTTCGGCGAAGAGTGCCTTCCCCTGGACCGCGTCCTGTTCGGGCACGTCGACGATGGTGTGAACGCCGACAAGACGCGCGATGTCTGGATCGCGGAGCAGGGCGGTCGCATCGGCTTCGACACCTTCGGTTACGAGACGGAGCTACCGGACCCGCCGTTCTGGGCCCGCCCCCGCAAGGAGCGGCTGGACCACTTCCTCCGGTTCATCGGCGAAGGCCGACTGACGCGGGTCCTCGCCTCCGCCGACGCCAACTGCAGCCCGCTGGGCTGGCCGGGCGTGAAGGGCCACACCGTCAACTACATCTTCGAGGACCTCATCCCGGACCTCCGCGCTGCCGGTCTCGACGAGGCCGCGATCAAGACGATCTTCGTCGACAACCCAGCCGACTTCCTGACCATCCAGAAGTAGAGAGAACCACCATGCAGCTCTCAGACCTGAAGAACCTGAAGATCGCCATCGTCGGAGCGGGGTACGGTGGCGCGGCGGCGGCCAAAGCCCTGAGCCTGCTCGGAGCCGACGTCAATGTCTACGAGCAGGCGAACCGGATCCGGGAGGTCGGCGCCGGCATCGGACTGCGTCCTTCCACCATGAACCGGTTCCGTCAGTGGGGGATCTTCGACGCGATCGCGAAAGTGAGCTCGCCGAGCGACCGTTTCGAGATCCTCACGGCCACCGGTGACCCGATGATGGAGGAGGCGTGGCCGGGGATCCACGACTTCGCCGAGGAGACCAAGACCCACCTGATCCACCGCGGGGACTTCATCGAGGCCCTTCTGGGCGTGCTCCCCGAGGGCATGGTGCACCTCGGTCACAAGCTGGAGACCATCCAGGCCAACGGCGACGGCTCCGTCCTCACCTTCGCCAACGGCAAGAGTGTCGAGGCCGACCTGGTCGTGGGTGCCGACGGCATCAAGTCGGTGGTGCGTCAGCAGTTGTTCAGCGACAAAGGCGCGGTGTTCTCGGGTGAGCACGCCTACCGCGCGGTCATCTCCGTCGACGACGCCTACGGGATGGTCGTCGACGACAACCTCCGGATGTACATCGGCAGGGGCACGAAGATCTACCTGCTGCCGCTGCGCCACCGCAACCAGGTGTCGTTCGACATCACCGCCCTGTGCCCGGACAGCACCTGGGCACCGGAGGTCACGAAGGACGACCTCCTGGCGACGGTGGAGGGCTTCGACGAGCGCCTCGTGAGCATCACGCGCGACCTCGACATGGACACCCTGAACGTCCGCGCGGTCTACGACATCGACCCGGTCGACACGTGGCACTCGGACTCCGTCGTCCTCGTGGGCGACGCGGCCCACTCGATGCTGCACCACCAGGGCCAGGGCGCGAACTCGGCCATCGAGGACGCCGGCGCTCTCGCCGACGCCCTGCAGCAGGCGGACACCCTGAAGGAGGGGCTGGCCCTGTACCAGGCCACCCGCAAGCCGGTGACCGACGAGCTGCAGCGCATCTCGCGCCAGGGATGGACCGAGGACGAGATCAATGACGTCTTCCCCGGTCAGAAGCCCGCGGCTGCCGCGACGAAGGAGTGACGCGCCATGCCCCTGCATCCTGAGATCGCCACGTTCCTCGCCGGCCTGCCGACCCCGCCCGAGGGTCCGCTCGACCCGGTCTCCATGCGCGCCGTGGACGAGGCGCACGTCGCGCCCCTCGAAGAGCGCCTGCCGCTCCACGCGGTCGACGACGTGACAGCGCAGACGGCGTCGGGCGAGGTACCGGTGCGGATCTACACGCCGGTCGAGGCCGACAGCTACGGCGTGCTGGTCTACTTCCACGGCGGCGCGTTCTTCCTCGGCAGCCTGGAGACGCACGACCACGTCGCGCGCTCGCTGGCGAAGGAGACCGGGTTCAAGGTCATATCCGTCGGCTACCGCCTGGCGCCCGAGGCCGCCTTCCCGGCCGGTCTCGACGACTGCTACGCGGTCGTGCGCTGGGCCGCCGAGGAGGGCGAGAGCCTTGCCTGGGACAGCACGACCCTCGCCATCGCCGGCGACAGCTCCGGCGGCACCTTCGTCGCCGCGGTCGCGGGCAAGGCTCACGACGACGGCTTTCACCGGATCACGCATCAGGTCCTCTACTACCCCTCGCTCGACCTGGACTTCGACGTCGACCGCTATGCCTCGCTGCGGGAGAACGCCGTGGGCCACGGCCTGGAGACGGCCGGGCTGAAGCCCTTCAACGCCTTCTACATCGACAGCGGCGCCGATCCCGCGGACCCGCTCGTCTCGCCGATCAAGCGGGCGGAGCTCACCGGGCTGCCGCCGGCCCTCATCGTCACCGCGGAGTACGACCCGCTGCGCGACGAGGGCGAGCTCTACGGCCGACGGCTGCGGGAGGCCGGTGTGGAGGCGACAGTGAGCCGGTACGAGGGGGCGGGCCATGGATTCGTCCAGCACTTCTCCTGGATCCCGGAGTACCACAGGGTCTTCGCTCAGACGCGCGACTTCCTCAGCAGGCGCTGACCCGGCCGGCCCCCTACGAGTTCAGAAAGAAGACCATGACGCACGCAGTCAACGTCCATCCCTTGGTCTCGCCGTGGGGCCGGTTCGGTCTCTACAGCTTCTTCATCGACGCACCCGAGCCGGCCATCGTCGACACCGGGATCGCCTCCTCGCCCGCCGAAGGGATGGCTCCCGCGCTGGAGGCGATCGGGCGCCGCATCGAAGACGTGCGCTGGATCCTGCTGACCCACGGTCACATCGACCACCTCGGTGGGGCGCACGCCCTGTGGGAGCTCACCGGTCGGCGCGCCCAGGTGGTGATCCACGAGGCCGACGCACCGATGCTCCGCTCGCGGCGGGCCCACGTGGCGGAGTACCTCGCGGGACGGGGCCAGTACCTGGGCGACCCCGAGGGCGAGGCGAAGGTGACGGCCTCCACGAATTCCGTCATCTCCGGCGAGATGGAGCCCTCCCTGCTCGTCAAGGGCGGCGAGACCATCTCCCTCGGCGGCGACGTCACCGTCTCGGTGCACTCGATCCCGGGCCACACGCCCGGATCGGTCGCCTACGTCATCGACGGCCAGGGTTCGGTGTTCGTCGGCGACGCCGTGCAGGTCCACGGGGCGGCCAACGGCTTCCCCGGCTACGTGGACCCGGCCGCCTACCGCACCAGCCTGGAGTACCTGCGTGACGAGATCCGTCCGCAGCACCTGTACCTAGGACACCCGTACCGCCGCGCCAACGGCACGCCGTACGGCGTCGAACTCGATGCCGCACAGGCCCAGGAGGCCATCGCCCAGAGCCTCGCCATCGAGGGCCGGGTCGGCGAGGCGGCCTGCGGCTGCCTCCAGGCCGGCCTGGAGAAGACGGATTCGCCGTACTCCCCGTTCGCCCGCGTCGCCGAGGAGATCGGCTACACCGGCGACCCCGCGCTCGAGCCGTCCCCGTTCTTCACATCCATGAACGGCTACCGCACGCAGCACAACCAGAACTCGTAGTACAGGAGCTTCGCACTCATGACTGACTTCCAGACGATCCAGGCGGGCGCGCAGACGATCGCCGTCCGCAAGGATCTCCGGGTGCCGATGCGCGACGGTGTCATGCTCGCGGCCGATACCTACAGCGGCGTCGACGACAAGCCGCGTCCGGCGCTCGTGGCGCTCAGCCCGTACGGCAAGGAGCTGCAGGTCCTCGCGCTCACCACGCCGCCGCAGCGGCGCCCCAGCCCGATGTGGGACGGCTGCATCGAGGCCGGTGACATCGCGCGTGTCGTCCAGGAGGACTACGTCCACGTCATCGGCGACCTGCGCGGCTCCGGCGCCTCCGAGGGCGAGCACATCGGCAACTACAACGCCGGTGGAGTCTCGCTCGGCCAGGACGCCTACGACTTCATCGAGTGGGTCGCGGCGCAGCCGTGGTGCGACGGCAACGTCGGCATGATCGGCATCTCCTACTTCGGCTCGATGCAGGTACTGGCGGCCGCCGAGCGGCCGCCGAGCCTCAAGGCGATCTTCGTCAGCGGCGGACACTACGACTTCTACGAGACCACCTACCACGGCGGCGTCATGTGGTTCATGCCGCGCGCCGCCCGCGAGGGCCGTGGTGGCGACTCCGGCTGGGCCTTCACCGACGGCGTCAAGTCCCGCATGCTTGAGACCTTCTCTCCCGAGGAGATCAAGGAGCGCGTCGCCAAGCGCCTGCAGGACCCGGACGTGGCCGCCTGGCCCAACCTGGTCCACGTGCTGAACTACCCGAAGAACCACGAGGCCTGGTTCGACATCGTGATGAACGAGGTCGACAGCGAGTGGTATGAGGAACGCAACCCGATCACGCTGGCGCCCGACATCGACATCCCCGTCTGGCTCCAGATCGACCAGGGCCGCGGCTGGACGATGGACGGCACCATCGAGCTCTACAACTCGCTGAAGGGCCCGAAGAAGCTCGACATCGGCCCCTACCCGCCCATGCAGTCGCGCCCCTTCATCGAGGAGCACGACAAGATGTTCCGCTGGTACGAGTACTGGCTCAAGGGCATCGAGAACGGCATCATGGACGAGCCCGCCGTCACCGTCCACGTCGAGGGCTCGCGCGAGACCGTCACCGGCACGCAGTGGCCGCCGAAGGACGTCGAGTACAAGCCGCTCTACCTGCGCCCGCGCCGCAAGCTCTCCTTCGAGCCCGAGCTCATGGGTGCCGAGTACGCGGCCCCCGACGGCTTCTACCAGGCGCCGCTGACGGTGACCGACAAGGTGGAGATCCTCGACTGGAGCACCGCCCCGTTCACCGAGCCCGCCGAGATGATCGGTCAGGGTGCGGCGCACATCTTCGCGGAGATCGACCAGCCCGACACGAACTTCATCCTGCGCATGTGGGATGAGGCCCCGAACGGTAAGCGTCAGCTCATCACGTCCGCCTACCTCAAGGCCTCGCACCGCGAGCTCGACGAGGAGCGCACCACGGAGGGCGACCCCCACCACCCGCACACCCGCGCGGTGCCGGTCGAGCCGGGGAAGATCGAGGAGTACGTGTTGCGCGTCTACCCGTTCGGGGCGACGTTCCTGCCGGGACACAAGCTGGTCGTGGAGCTCTCCAACGCCGAGCCGCTGGCCGACGAGCACAACGCCCTGCTGCCGCCGGACGCCTTCCACCTGCCGGTGGGCCGCCCCGTCACCCACAAGATCTACCGCGACGCTGCGCACCGCTCCCGACTGGTGCTGCCGTTCACGACGGTCACGGCGGCGGACGCGACACGGTCAGGCTCTGCGCGCAACCACGAAGGAGACCAGCTCAGCGGTTCCTGATGTGGCCATCACGACGCCGCTTCGCAGTCGCGGTTGCCGGCCGCTCGCTTCGTGGGCGGTACAGATCCTGGAGACCCGCCCGACGAGCGCACAGTGTGGCTCCACGCCGCACTGTGCGCGAGGAGTTCGCCCCGGGTACGGGCTGACACGCTGCTCCGGCTGTCTCCGGGACAGGGCGCGCTGCTCCGCTCCTGAAAGCACTGCGCCCAGAGACTCAGGCGGCTGAGCGACCGAAGTCCCGCGCCTGAGATGGCGATGAAGCCGTGGAATCGGAGCAGGTCACAGGCGTGCGGTGATCTCGTACCAGTGGCCGGGCCTCGAACGGCAGTCGTTAATATCCCCACATGTCCGAGACTGCCGCGCAGCGCCTCCTGCGAAACGACTCACGCACCATGCAGGTGGCGGCCCATGAGGCCATTGGGCTCCCGGCCCCTGAAGTTGAGGCTCTGCTCCGTGCTCTCGGGGCCGGGGAGTCGGTGCTGGCCCTGTACCACCAGGGGGCAGGGCATGCCGCGCTCACCGAGGAGGCCCTCATCCTCCTGGACGGGGGTGTTCCGGCGCGTATTCCGAGGCCTTTGGCGATACAGCGCCCCGCGTACGGCTCCCCGCCGCGCGTGGATGTGTCTGTGGAGGGGCGGCGAATAAGTCTGTGGGGCTCGCGGATCGACGAGTCCGGCGATTTGCTCCTGCGCAGCAGGAAACTCGTGCCCGAGACGCCGGCCAAGGACTGGCGTGTCACCGCTGCCGTCGCAGGCGAGACCATCTCCCTTTCCGGCAACTGCGAGAAGGTGCTGCTGGAAGAGCTGGAGCCGGGCGAAGTCGTCCGGGCCATCTACCACAACGGATGGGGCTACGCCGCGCTCACCCGAAGGGGCCTCATCCTTCTCAGGAATCCCCTGTCGCCCAAGGCGACCCGCGTGCCCGAGCCACTGCGGATCCTCCGCCGCAGGTACGGCGTGTTCGACTCCGTCGAGATCCTTGTCGACGGTAGGCCGCACAAGTTGCACGGCTCGAAGCTCGACCCGAAGGGAACGCTCCTCGAAACCAGGGGGGAACTCCTGCCTCCTGCATCTGCCTTGCGTCCCGGTCGCGGGACGCGGTTCTTCACCTGGGTACGCCGACATCCCGTCCTGATGTCCACAGGCGTGGCCGCAATGTTCCTCATCGGCCTGGGGTCGGATTCCAGCAGGGAGGAGGCCGTGGCGCAGGTTCGGGGGGACCGCACCCTCGTCGTTCCCGATTTCAACGGGGCTTCACTCTCCGCTGCCGCGGCGGAAGCCGACGCCCAACCGTGGCTGAGGGTGTCGGCGGCTGACGCCTCCTCCGCCTACCGGCAGGTGAAGACAACCCAGCCGGGCTGGCGGGTCTGCTTCCAGACCCCCACCCGCGACGAGACGGTTCGTCCAACCGCCAGGGCGTTGACGCTGTACGCGGTCCCGGAGCGGGAGGAGTGCCCGACGCGGTTGCTCGGCCCCCGCCGGCTCGTCATGCCGGACCTCAGCGGTCGACGGTTCGACGACGCCTCGGGTGCCCTCGGTGACCTCGGCCTTGCTCGTGCGGCGTACTTCCACGCGCACACCGGCAAGTACCTGGACGAGGAGTCGAGTGACCTGGCCGACTGGCAGGTATGCCGACAGCAGCCGGAACCCGACACCGAGGTCTCGACCTGGACGCCGGTCAAACTGTGGCTGATCGGGCCCAGCGACCCCTGCAGCGCACCCAGCCCGGAGCCGAAGCCCAAACCCGAGCCCAAGCCGAAGCCGAAGCCGAAGCCACGCCCCCAGCCCTCGTACGGCACCATTTCGGGCGGCGGCACCATAGGAGGCAGCACCGGTGGGGGCAGTACCGGTGGGAGCTCGTCCAGCAGCGGGGGCACCACCGGTGGTGGCACCACCAGCGCCGGTACTTCAGGCAGTTCGGGCGGTAGCACCGGTAGCCGGGGCGGTGCCCGGTTCGGGCAGTACTGCTCCCCCGTGGGCGCCACCACGACGACCGTCGACGGGCGGCCCGCGAAGTGCTTCATGGGCAAGGACGGCCAGGCCCGCTGGGGCTACAACTCCGGCTGACAGGGCGAACACCGGCTGGCGGAGGGGGCGCCACGAGGGAAGCGGTCTGTGACGTCCGCCGCGGTGGCGAGGCCCGGCAGGCAGCCGTCGTCGACGCGGACCAGCAGATAGCCGTGCTTGCGGAACGGCGGACGGTGAGGCTTCAGTGGCAGGGCCGCCGGCCCCGCAGGAAGCCCGCGCGGCCGCACATGTGCCCCTGCTGACCGTGCGCATGACGGCCCGCGCCTCCCGCACGGGGAGAATCGGGCCGTCATGCGCCTGTGGGCGCGGGGGTCATGCCGATCGTAGGGACGGGGCCGCCCGGGGAGAAGGATGCGCCCGACGGTCAGAAGGGCTTGGTGGGCAGGTACTTGCCGTCGAGGGTGATGACGGCGCGCTCGCCGCCCTCGGGGTCGGCGACCTTCTTGACGTCGAGCTT
>NZ_JBHVFF010000016.1:0-50585 GCF_042801895.1 Streptomyces sp. NPDC057543
ACGCAGGTGGTCCGCCGTCGGCGCGCCCGGACCGTTCCGGTGATCGCCCCAACGGCCGTTTCCGCACACGGCGTTCGCGCGCAGCGTTCACGCACGCGGTGTTCCCGCACCGTTCCCGAGGCCTCGCGTCCGGCGCACCGATTCCGCCCCCGGCCGTCGCCGCCGGTCCGGCCTCCTCCGGCCACTGCCTCCGACCGTCTCAGGCCGCCGCCTCCGGCCGCCTCAGGCCGTGGCGTCGTCCCGTCGCTCCAGCCTGAAGAGCCGGATCTCCCGCTCGACCCGCGCCTGGTATGCCGCGTACGGCGGCCAGAACTTCAGCGCCGCCTGCCACACCGCTTCCCGTTCCGCGCCCTTCAGCAGCGTGGCGCGCACCGGAATGTCCCGGCCCTTCCAGTTGACGACGGCCGCGTCGGGACCGGCCAGCAGATTCGCGGTCCAGGCCGGGTGCCCCGTACGGCCGAAGTTGCTGCCGACCAGGATCCAGCTCTGCTCCGCCCCGTTGCCTTTCCGGGACTCCGGTCCTCGCTCCGGCATGCAGGCCAGCGGAGTGGACCTGAGCTGCCCGCTCCGCGCGCCCGGCACCGTCAGGATCAGCCCCGGCAGCATCCGGGCGCTGAGCAGCACCTTGCCGCGCGTGAGCCGGTGCACCGTACGGTCCATGGCGGGCACGACATGCGGGGCGATCCTCGCGAACGTGCGTGTCGAGGAGACCTTCTGGATCAGCCGGACGCCGGGCGCCATCAGACGGCCACCTGCCCGGCCGAGCCCGGGGTGACCGGTTTCGGGGCGGCCGGTTCCGGGGCGGCCGGTTCCGGGGCGGCGAAGAGCCCGGCCCGCTGGGCCGCACGGTCGCGGAGCCGTTGGACGGGGCCGAAGAGCAGTTCGTCGGCGGCGGCCCGCTTGAAGTACAGATGCGCCTCGTGTTCCCAGCTGAAGCCGTTCCCGCCGTGCAGCTGGACGGCCTCGGCGGTGGTGATCCGCAGCGCCTCCAGTGCCTGGGCGAGAGCGAGCCCCCCGGCCGTGGCCGGGTCCCGGGCCGCGTAGTACGCGGCGGAACGGGCCGCCTGCACCCGTACATACAGATCCGCGAGGCGGTGCCTCACGGCCTGGAGGGAGCCGAGTGCCCGGCCGAACTGTTCGCGCGCCTCCACGTATGCGACGGTTCGCTCCAGTGCTCCCGCCGCCGCCCCCACCGCCTCCGCCGCGAGCAGGGCGGCGGCCCCCTGTCCGACCGAGGCAAGAACGCCGGTCACGTCCGCGGAGTCGTCCGCGCCGAGCAACTCGGCCTCGGCGTCGCGGAGTTCCACCCGGGCCAGCGGGCGGGTCTCGTCCAACGAGGTCCGGCGGGTGCGGACGACTCCGGGCGCCCTGTCCGGGCGGACCAGGAAGAGGAGCGTACGGCTGCGCGGGAAGCCGCCGGCATGGGCCGCGACCAGGAGGAGCCCCGCGCTGTGCCCGTCGAGGACCTGGTCGGCCTCCCCGTACAGCCGCCAGCCCGCCCCGCCGCCGACCGGCCTCGCCTGGACGCCGCCCGCCCGGCCGCCGCCCGCCCAGGCGCCGCCGGTCGGGTCACCGGTGAGGCCGAGCGCGGTGCCGAGGGAGCCGCCGGGGACGGCCGGCGTCGCGGTCAGTCCCCCAGCGGCGATGCGCGGCAGCAGGGCGGCGCGCTGGGCCCCGGTGCCGAGTGCGGCGATCAGGGGCGCCGCGAGTGCGGCGGTGGCGATCAGGGGTGACGGCAGCAGCGCGCGGCCGGTCTCCTCGCAGGCGACGGCGAGGTCGACGAGGCCGCGGCCGACACCTCCGTACTCCTTCGGGAGGGCGAGACCGGGCAGCCCCAGGTCCTGGGCGAGCTGCCGCCACAGAGGCGCGTCGTACCCGTCGGTGGTCCGCACGGCGCTCCGAACGTCGTCGGGTCCGCCGTGTTCGGCGAGCAGTTCGCGCAAGGCGCGGCGGATCTCGTCCTGTTCCGCGGTGAAGGCGGCATCCATCTCGGGCTCCTTCTCCTCAGGGGCGTTCAGCCTCTGATCTGACGGCCCGTCATGCTAGAGGTGAATCTTCGAGATTCCCAGAGCCGCGCACGTCGGCAGCCCGCCCCGCGCCTCACAACCCTGCCCCACACCCCACTCGACGGCCCGCTCGACACGCATCTGATGTACCGTCAGATCCATGCCTTCTTCCCACCGCAAGGTCGCTGTCGTCGGCATATCCCTCGCCGACTGCGGACGCGTCGACGAGGCCACGCCGTACGCCCTGCACGCCCAGGCCGCCCGCCGGGCCCTCGCCGATTCGGGGCTGGACCGGTCCGTCGTCGACGGTTTCGCCTCCGCCGGGCTCGGCACGCTCGCCCCGGTGGAGGTCGCCGAGTATCTGGGGCTGAAACCCACCTGGATGGATTCCACCGCGGTCGGCGGCTCGACCTGGGAGGTGATGGCGGCCCACGCGGCGGACGCCGTCGCCGCCGGGCACGCCAATGCCGTACTGCTGGTGTACGGGTCAACGGCCCGGGCGGACATCAAGGCGGGCCGCCGGACGTCCAACCTCTCCTTCGGGGCGCGCGGCCCGCTCCAGTTCGAGGTGCCGTACGGGCACTCGCTGATCGCCAAGTACGCCATGGCCGCCCGCCGCCATATGCACGAGTACGGGACGACCCTGGAGCAGCTCGCCGAGGTGGCGGTCCAGGCACGGGCGAACGCGGCGGCCAACCCGGACGCGATGTTCCGTGACCCGATCACCGTGGACGACGTGCTGTCGGGGCCGATGATCGCGGACCCGTTCACCAAGCTGCACTGCTGCATCCGCAGCGACGGCGGCTGCGCGGTGCTGCTGGCCGCCGAGGAGTTCGTACCGGACACGGCGAAGGAACCGGTGTGGATCCTCGGTGCCGGCGAGCATGTCTCGCACTCCACGATGTCCGAGTGGGACGACTTCACGGTCTCCCCCGCGGCGGTCTCCGGCCGACTTGCGTTCGAACGGGCCGGGGTGCGGCCGGGCGACATCGACCTCGCCGAGATCTACGACGCGTTCACCTATATGACGCTGGTGACGCTGGAGGACCTTGGATTCTGCGCGAAGGGCGAGGGCGGCGCGTTCGTGGAGAAGGGCCGGACCAGCCTGACGGGCGAGCTGCCAGTCAATACGGACGGCGGCGGCCTGTCCGCCTGCCATCCTGGGATGCGCGGGCTGTTCCTGCTGGTGGAGGCAGTGCGGCAGCTGCGCGGCGAGGCGGGCGATCGCCAGGTGCGCAGGGCCGGCGGCCGGCTGCCCGAGCTGGCGGTGGCGTCGGGGACGGGCGGCTGGTTCTGCTCGTCCGGGACGGTGGTGCTGGGGCGGGGGTGAGCGAACACCGGCATGCGCGAGGGTGATCCTCCGGACGTCCTGCCCAAGAGTTCCTGTCCGAGAGGTCGTGTCCAATAGGGCCATGAGTGATGCGCAGAAGACCTTCCGTGACCTCCTTCACGCCCAGCGCGTCTGGGACGTCGACCTGCCGGTCTTCGTCCCGGCCACCGCACCGCCCGCCCCGCTCCCCCTCTTCCACCTGTGGTTCGCCGAAGCCGTGGACGCGGGGCAGTTGGAGCCGCACACCATGACGCTGGCCACCGTCGACGCCGAGGGCCACCCCGACGTACGGACACTGATGCTGCACGACGCGGACGAGCGCGGCTGGCACTTCGCCACGCACCGCACCAGCGCGAAGGGCCGCCAGCTCGCCGCCCACCCGTACGCGGCGCTCGGCTTCTACTGGCCGGTCCAGGGACGGCAGGTACGGGTACGAGGACCGGTCACCGCTTGCGCGCCCGCCGAGAGCCGAGCCGATCTGCACGCCCGCTCGACCGGGGCGCTCGCTTCGGCGCTGGTCGGACGGCAGAGCGAGGTACTCGGCTCGTACGAGGAACTGAACCGCGCCTCCGACGCGGCCTGGGAGCGGGCGCGGACGGAACCGGAGGCGGATGCGACGAGCTGGACGCGGTACGTGGTCGATCCGCACGAGGTCGAGTTCTTCCAGGGGGACGCGAGGCGGCGGCACCTCCGGCTGCGTTACCGCCGACAGGACGCCGCCTGGGAGCGGGAGCTGCTCTGGCCCTAGCGGCAGTGTCCCCAGGCCGTCGCAGGGGTCGTTCCCAGGTCGTCCGTCCCGAGGTCGCGCCCGTACAGCCCCACCCGGTCCGCCCGCGACGCCCGGCGGGAATGCACGGACACGGCCTGGCAGTCAGTCAGTCAGTCAGTCAGTCAGTCAAGTGAGGGTGATCGCCTGCACCGGGCAGGCACGGGCGGCCTCCTTGACCAGGGGGCCTTCGAGGGCTTCCTCGTGGTCGGGCAGTAGTTCGCTGAACCCGTCGTCGTCCTGGGTGAACACCTTCGGTGCGGTGAGCACACACTGAGCCGCGCCGACGCATCGGTTCCTGTCGATATTGATCTGCATCTCAGCAAGGCCTTTCCGGTCGAATTTCGATCACCATGTCACGGGAAGTTCCACCATGCCTTGGATGGTGTCACCCGGTTTGAACGGGATTTCTTCGGCGGGTGCCGCCAGCCGCAGGCCCGGAAGACGGTCGAAGAGCGTGAACAGCGCGATCTCCATTTCGGCTCGTGCCAAATTCTGTCCCAGGCATTGATGGATTCCGAACCCGAAGGCGACGTGGTTGCGCGCGTTCCGCCCGAGGTCCAGCTCGTCCGGCGACGGGTACGCGACCTCGTCCCGGTTGATCACCGCCGTGGACAGGATGACGCCGTCCCCCGCCCGGATGGTCACCCCGCTCACGTCGATGTCCTGGACGGCCACCCGGGAGATGCCGTCGGCGATGGACAGGAAGCGGAGGAGTTCCTCGACCGCGGAAGGCATCAGGCCGTCGGAGTCGCGCATCCGGGCCAGCTGATCGGGATGCTGGAGGAGCGTGAACGTGCCGAGCGAGATCATGTTCGCAGTCGTCTCGTGTCCGGCCACGAGCAGGATCTCGGCCAGCCGCACGAGCTGGTAGTGGTCCACGGCCCCGGTCTCCAGCTGCTTGACGATGAGCTCGTCGAGCAGTCCTTCGCCGGGCGCGGCCCGCTTCTGCTCGATCAGTACGCGGAAGTAGTCGTCGAGGGCGTCCCGCGCGGCCTCGACATCCGCGGCCGTGGGGCCGCGGAGCAGCTTGCGCGACTGCGCCTGGAAGAACTCGTGGTCGGCATAGGGCACCCCGAGCAGCATGCAGATGACCATGGAGGGCACCGGCAGGGCGAAGGCACTGACGAGATCGGTCGGTGGACCCTGCTCGACGAGTTCGTCCAGCAGCCGGTCCACAGTCTCCTGGATCTGCGGCCGAAGGGCCGCCGTCCGCTTGACCGTAAAGCTCGGGATCAGCATCCGGCGCTGGACGTTGTGCTCGGGATCGTCGACGCCGAGCAGTTCGACGCGCCGCACGGTGGTCGCGGCCAGCCGCTCGGCGAATATCGGAAACGCCGGGTTCTCCCGGTCGGACGACAGCCTCGGGTCCACCAGAAGCGAACGCGCCTCGGCGTGCCCGGTCACCAGCCACACCGTTCGGCCGTCGAAGAGCCGAGCGGGCGACACCGGCTGGTGCCCGGGACCTGCACTTCGATATCCGGTCGGCGGGTGATAAGGACAGCTGCGGTTCTGCGGAAAGGAGATGGTCTCGGCGTCTGCCATGGCGGACCTCGCAGGGGATGGGGGGAGTCCTGCTTGATTTCTGCCCACTAGATGCCTCAGGCACCTAAAGGGTCCGGGTTGTGTGCGGCCAAATGTCCTCGGAGAGATCTATTTTCCCCCCGCCGGACCGAGCGGGCATTTCGATTCACCCACTCGGTGAGCGGCGCACCCAGTCGGTGTGCGGATGGGACCGGAGATCTGGCCGGAGATCGGGGCGGGTGCCGTCAGTGAACGCGGGGCATCTCGACCGCGCCGCTCCGGACCCACCCGGGTCTCTCTTGTCTCCTCACCTTCCTTGCCTCCTCGGCTCCCTTATCTCCGCTTTCCATGGGAAAGGGGCAAGATGGAAGGCACTAGGGCGACTGGAGGCAACGATGAGCCGAACCCGTTCCCGCTACGCCCCGGACCGCGGGCTGACCACACGCATGGTGAGCACCATGTTCCTGATCGGCTTGCTGTACGTGGTCCTGGTCGGCGTGCTGCTCGCGGTGCTGCGCGGCGCCTGGCCGATCATTCTGATCCTTGTCGGCGGCATGTTCATCACGCAGTTCTGGTTCAGTGACCGCATCGCGGCCTTCAGCATGGGAGCCCGCGAGGTCACTCCGGAGGAGGCTCCCGAGCTGCACGGCGCCATCGACCGGATCTGTGCCCTGGCCGACATGCCGAAACCGCGCGTGGCCATCGCCCAGAGCGATGTGCCGAACGCGTTCGCCACCGGCCGCAACGAGAAGTCCGCTCTCGTCTGCGCCACCACGGGGCTCCTGCGCAGATTGGATCCCCCGGAGCTGGAGGGCGTGCTCGCGCACGAGATGTCACACGTCGCGCACCGCGATGTCGCCGTCATGACCATCGCCTCGTTCCTCGGTGTGCTCGCCGGCATCATCACCCGCGTCGCCCTCTGGGGTGGTCTCTCCCGCAACAGCCGCAGCAACGACCCCGTCGGCATCGCGATCATGCTCATCCCGTTGGCCAGTGCGGTCGTGTACTGCCTCAGCTTCCTGCTCACCCGACTGCTCTCGCGCTACCGCGAACTCTCCGCCGACCGCACCGCGGCCCTCCTCACCGGTCGCCCCTCGGCGCTCGCCTCGGCGCTCACCAAGGTGAGTGGTCAGATGGCCCGGATCCCGACCGAGGACCTGCGGAAGGCGGAGCCGTACAACGCCTTCTACTTCGTCCCGGCGTTCTCCTCGAAGGAGAGCCTCAGCCGGCTGCTCTCCTCGCACCCGACCCTCGAACAGCGCCTCGACCAGCTGGCCCGTATCTCCGCCGACCTCTCCCGTCCGTAGGGGCCCGCCGCAGGAACCCGTAGCGCTCCGCCGCAGGAATCCACTCGTGGCGACCCGCCCGCAAGAACCCGACCGTGAGGAACGTTCATGGGTCTTCTCGACACCATCCTGGGCCGCAGCAAACCGGTCCGCCCCGACCTCGACCAGCTCTTCGCCGTACCCTCCGCCGCCCTCACCCTCCAGGCGGGCGCCGGCTTCACCCCCACCGGTCTCGGCTCGGTCTGCTTCGCGGGCGTCGAGGGGGGCACCTTCGCCCGTATCCAGCAGGACGTACAGGAGCTCTTGGACGCCGACACCGACAAGGGCGGCATCCCGGTGGAGTTCAGTCAGGACCCCTACGGCTACACCTGGCTGCTCGCCCGCCAGTCCCCCGACGACGTGGCCTCTCTCGTCAACGACCTGCACGCGGTCAACACCCTGCTCCAGGACGGCGGCTTCGGGCCCCAGCTGCTCTGCTCACTGATCGCCTTCCGGGACGCACGGGACCGTCCGCTGGCGCTGGTCTATCTCTACAAGCGCGGCACGTTCTACCCGTTCGCGCCCCTGCCCGGCGGTGTCGAGAAGCGTGACAACCAGCTGGAGTTGCAGGTGAGGGCGGTGCTGGGGGACGACCTCCGGATGGAGAAGGACCTGGCCCGGTGGTTCCCGGTGTGGGGAGCGCCGGGACTGCAGCCGTGACGGCACAGCGAGTGCTCCCGAACGCTTCACCGGTGTCGCCGTGCCGTTCCTGAAGGGACAGTTGAAGTCCGACACGCTTCCCCAGTTCCGTGCCATGAACGAGGCCGTCGCGCGGCGCGCGGAGGCCATGGACACCCGACGGGGGCAGTGAACGCCCGGCTGCCACCCGACCGGCGGCCCCTCGGCAGCCCGGCTACTCGCGGCGTCGAGAAGGCCGAGGCCGGAAGACCGGGATCACCTCCTCGCCGGCCTCCCGCCGGAAGGCCACCCGCAGCGCCATGCCGATCGCCAGGCTCGATTCCTCGCACTCCACGACCTCCGTCATCATCCGCGGCCCCTCGGCCAGGTCGACGACGGCGGCGGTGTACGGCACGCGGGCGCCGAACGGTGGCAGGTCGTTGCGGTGGACGACGGACCAGGTGTAGAGCGTCGCGTGCCCGCTCGCCCGTTCCCAGCCGACGTCCTCGCTCCAGCAGTGCGGGCAGAACTCGCGGGGGTAGTGGTGGGCGCGTCCGCAGGCGCGGCAGCGGCGCAGCAGCAACTGCCCCTGGGCGGCGGCGTCCCAGTAGGGGCGGGTGAAGGCGTCGGGCTCGGGGAGGTCGAAACGTACGGCTGCCGGGGTCACGGGAAGAGTCCGATCGCGTCGTCGAGGGACCAGGTCTGCCAGGACATCGCGAACAGCGCGACGAGCGAGATGAGCGCCATCATCGCGTTCTGCCCCTGCTCGGCCCAGTCGTGGATCATCAGCACCAGGTAGAGGAGGTTGAGGAGGAGGCCGGCGACGAGCGCGACGGGGGTGAGGAATCCGGTGATCAGGCCGAGGCCCAGGGCGAGTTCGGCGTACACGACGAGGTAGGCCATGGCCTTGGGGCGCGGGGCGACGATCCGCCGGAAGCCCGTGCGTACGGCCGCCCACCGGTGCTTGCCCGCGACGTCGGCGGCCCAGGCGATGCCCGTACCGCGCTCGAACCACCCCTTCTTGTCCTTGTGCCGCCAGCTCTCCAGCCACCACAGGCCGAGGCCTATCCGCAGGACGGCGAGCCACTCGGCGCCACCGAGCCAGATCGTCTGCATGGGTCTCCCGCTCACTGGAAACAACATCTGACGGTACGTCAGTTCACCTGATGGCGAAGGCCGCCGCAAGAGGTGTGCGCAATCAGCCGGCCGCCCGAAGCAGTCAAGAACGTGCACGCGTGATCAATTCGCAATCGATTCCCCTCTTGACCGAGACCCATCAAGTAGGTGCGCGATTACGCTCCGAACCATGCCCGACAGCACACTGACCGCCGGCAACACCGCCCCGGCCCCCACCGACCTCACCGAGGGCCGGCCCGTATACGTCATCGGTGGCGGCCCGGGCGGCCTCGCCGCCGCCGCGGCCCTGCGCGAGCGGGGGGTACGGGCGGTCGTGCTGGAGAGGTCCGAGAACGTCGGGGCGTCCTGGCGCCGCCACTACGACCGGCTCCACCTCCACACGACCCGGCGCCGGTCCGCGTTGCCGGGGCTCGCGATGCCGCGCCGGTTCGGACGCTGGGTGGCCAGGGACGATGTGGTGCGCTATCTGGAGAAGTACGCCGAGCACCACGAGCTTGAAGTGGTGACGGGCGTCGAGGTGTCCCGGATCGACCGGGCCCCGGACGGAGCCGGCTGGCAGCTGACCGCGACCGGTGGCCGGATGCTGACCGGCCGGGCCGTCGTCGTCGCCACCGGCTACAACCACACCCCGCGCATCCCCGACTGGTCCGGGCGCGACACCTTCACCGGCGACCTCGTGCACGCCTCCGACTACCGTAATCCGGCCCCGTACGCGGGCCGGGACGTTCTCGTCGTCGGCATCGGCAACACGGGTGCGGAGATCGCCGTCGACCTGGTGGAGGGCGGGGCCTCCCGGGTACGGATCGCCGTGCGCACCGTGCCGCACATCGTGCGCCGCTCCACCGCGGGCTGGCCCGCCCAGGCGACCGGCATCCTGGTACGCAGACTGCCGGTCCGTCTCGTCGACCGGGCCGGGGGTCTGATGGCCCGGATCGCCGTTCCCGACCTCGCCGCGCAGGGGCTCCCGCGCCCCGACACCGGCCTGTACTCACGGGTCCGGGACGGCGCCATCCCGGTGCAGGACGTGGGACTGATCGACGCGGTGAAGAGCGGCCGGGTGGTACCGGTGGCAGCCGTCGAGTCGTTCGACGAGGACGCGGTGGTGCTGGCCGACGGGGACCGGATCACCCCGGACGCGGTCATCGCGGCGACGGGCTACCACCGGGCCCTGGAGAGCCTGGTCGGTCACCTCGGCGTCCTGGACGCCCGGGGCCGGCCGGTGGCGCACGGCGCACGCACGCCCAAGCAGGCCCCCGGTCTCTACTTCACCGGGTTCACCAACCCGATCAGCGGCATGTTCCGCGAAATGGCCCTGGACGCACGGAAGATCGCCAAGAGGCTGGCGCACACGCACTGAAACCGCCCGGTACGAGGCGACCCCAGGCCCCCCGCAAGGGAGGTCGGTCGGATCGCCCCGCACTCCCCACCGCGTCGGTCCGTCAAGGACCCTCGCCGTCCTGGCGCTCTTGACGCTCTCCTCCTTCGAGGGAGGGGATGCCCACGGCCCGCGCCGTGATCCTTCTTGATCGCCGCGGAGGTAATCCGATGGCTGACAACGACTTCTGGGAGTACCCGCCGGAGCAGGGCGTCGCGCAGCATGGGGAGTTCAGACTCACTCTCATCGAGCGGCCCTTGCCCACCGGCGGAGGGGTTCTGCCCGCTCATGACCCGGCACGGGCACGAGAGTTCGCCGCCGCTTTCGGCACCATCGACACGGTGGTGGAGGAGGCTGACCGGATCGAGGCGACCGAGCGGCCCCCCTTCGTCACCCGCGCGGACCTCGACCTGGTCGGCGTCGGATGCTGGGGAACGGTGACCGAGATCAACGATCCCGCCCTGGTGTTCACCGGGGGGACCTTCCCCCTCGCGGAGCAGGAGGACGAGACAGGCCTACTTGCCCCCGGAGCCTCCGGCGAAGGACCCAACCGCAGTCGGACGGGCACCGGCCCCACGCGTGCGGGGCGGGGCCGGAAGGTCCGGCACCGGCCCCGCGCCCGGACATCCGTCCTCTCAGCCTTTGCCTGCATACCCATTCCTGACGGGCCGTCAGTTCAGTAACCTGACAGAGTGTCAGCTTCACGCTGGCCGGGCACGATCACCCGACGGACCCCGAGCAGGAGTGGGCGGAACGATGCTTGGATCGACTCACGGCACCCTCACCACCGACTTCCGCGCCAGGGTGGTGGCCTGCGGCGAGGAGCCGTACGCCATCGTCCACAGCATGGCTGCCGCCGCCGCGGAAGGCGATCTCGATGTCAGCGGCCGCCCGCTGCACGCGCCCGTGCCGGATCTGGACCGGTTCTTCCGGCCCGAGTCCGTGGCCGTCATCGGCGCGTCCGACACCGAGGGGCGGCCCAACACCGGGATCACCCGACAGCTGATCGGCTGGGCCGAGCGGGTCGGGGCGCGGCTGCATCCGGTGCACCCCAGCCGGAAGTCCGTGTTCGGGCGGGCCTGTTCTCCCTCCGTCGCGGACCTGCCGGAGCAGGTCGACCTGGCGGTGCTGCTGGTCGGCGATCCGCTCCCGGTGATCGAGGAACTCGCACAGGCCAAGGTGAAGTTCGCCGTCGCCTTCGCCTCCGGGTTCGCCGAGACCGGCGAGGAGGGCGCTGCCGCCCAGGCGCGGCTGGCCGCGGCGGTGGAGCGGTCCGGGCTGCGGCTGCTCGGGCCGAACACCAACCTCAACGCCTTCGAGAAGTTCCGCGACGATCTGGAGGGGCCGGCGATCGCGCTGATCACCCAGTCCGGTCATCAGGGGCGCCCCGTCTACGCGCTTCAGGAGCTGGGTGTGCGGCTCTCGCACTGGGCGCCCACGGGCAACGAGGCTGATCTGGAGACCGCCGACTTCATCTCGTACTTCTCGCAGCGCCCCGAGGTCGGGGCCATCGCCTGTTACGTGGAGGGGCTCAAGGACGGGCGCTCCTTTCTGCTGGCCTCGGACCGGGCGGCGCGGGCCGGCGTTCCGGTGGTGGCGGTCAAGGTGGGGCGTACGGAGACGGGGGCCCGGATGGCCGCCTCACACACCGGCAAGCTGACCGGCGCCGACCAGGTGGTGGACGCGGCGATGCGGCAGTTCGGCGTGATCCGGGTGAACGGGCTCGACGAGCTCCAGGACACCGCGGCCCTGCTGGCCCGGGCCCGGAAGCCGCAGGCCGACGGCGTCGTCGTGTATTCGATCTCGGGCGGCACGGGCGCGCACTTCTCGGACCTGGCGACGGGAGCCGGACTGAAGATCCCCACCCTGTCCGAGGAGAAGCAGCGTGAGCTGCACGAGTGGATCCCCGACTATCTGAACGTGGCGAACCCGGTCGACAACGGCGGCCACCCGGTCGGCGACTGGCGCGGCCGGAAGATCATCGACGCGATCCTCGCCGACCCCGCCGTCGGCGTGCTGATCTGCCCGATCACCGGCCCGTTCCCCCCGATGAGCGACAAGCTCGCACAGGACCTGGTGGATGCGGCGGAGACCACGGACAAGCTGGTGTGCGTGGTGTGGGGCTCGCCCGTCGGTACGGAGGACGCATACCGCACGACGCTGCTCGGCTCGTCGCGCGTCGCCACCTTCCGTACCTTCGGCAACTGCATCACCGCCGTGAATGCCTATCTGGACCACCACCGGTTCGCCGCCTCGTACCGCTCGCCCTTCGACGAGGCACCGCGCACGCCGTCGCCCTCGTTCCGCAAGGCGCAGGCACTGATGCGCCCGGGCCGACAGCTGAGCGAGCACACGGCGAAGCAGCTGCTGCGGGCGTACGGAATCCGTGTTCCGCGCGAGCAGTTGGTGACCAGCGCGGCGGCGGCCGTCCGGGCCGCGGGGCAGGTCGGCTACCCGGTCGTCATGAAGGCCTCGGGCACCAGGCTCGCCCACAAGACCGAGCTCGGCCTGGTCAAGGTCGGGCTCACCTCCGCCAGCCAGGTACGGGACACGTACCGCGAACTGACCGACATCGCGCGGTACGAGGGTGTCGAGCTGGACGGGATCCTGGTCTGCCAGATGGTCGAGCGGGGCGTCGAGATGATGGTCGGTGTCACACAGGACGCGTTGTTCGGGCCGACGGTGACGGTCGGGCTCGGTGGCGTACTCGTCGAGGTGCTGCACGATGCGGCGGTACGGGTGCCGCCGTTCGGCGAGGACCAGGCGCGGTCGATGCTCGGCGAACTGCGCGGCCGGGCCCTGCTGGAGGGCGTACGCGGCGGTCCGCCGGTGGACGTGGACGCGCTCGTCGAGGTCGTGCTGCGGGTACAGCGGATGGCCCTGGAACTGGGCGACGACCTCGCCGAACTCGACATCAACCCACTGATGGTGCTCGGGCGGGGGCAGGGCGCGGTGGCGCTGGACGCGCTCGCCGTCTGCCGCTGAGCGGTCACCCCGCCGGCCGTCTCGACGACCGCGCCGCCACCGGCCACACCACCTACCCAGGAGCTGTCTCATGCCGTCCTCCCCCGAAGACACCACCGAGTCCACCGAGTCCACCGACCCGCTTGACTCATTGGTACTCCACACCACTGACAACGGAGTCTCCTGGATCACGCTCAACCGCCCCGAGGCCATGAACGCCGTCACCTGGGACCAGCGGGAACGCGTCATCGCCCTGCTCTCCGACGCCTCCGCCGACCCGGCGGTCCGGGCCGTCGTCCTCACCGCCACCGGTCGCGGCTTCTGCGCGGGCGCCGACCTGCGCGGGGCCCCCGCGACCGGCGACCGGGTGCCGGGGGATGTGGCCCGTACGATCCGGCTCGGCGCACAACGCCTGACAGCCGCGGTCCTGGATTGCGAGAAGCCGGTGATCGCGGCCGTCAACGGCACGGCGGCCGGTATCGGCGCCCACCTCGCGTTCGCCTGCGATCTGGTGCTGGCCGCCGAGTCGGCGAAGTTCATCGAGGTGTTCGTGCGCCGCGGACTCGTACCGGACGGCGGCGGCGCGTATCTGCTGCCGCGCCTGATCGGCCCGCAGCGCGCCAAGGAGCTGATGTTCTTCGGCGACTCGCTCTCGGCGAGAGAAGCGGAACGCCTGGGTCTGGTCAACCGGGTCGTACCGGACGAGAAGTTGACGGAAACAGCCGGCGCATGGGCTCAGCGGCTGGCCGAAGGACCGACCCGTTCCATCGCCCTCACCAAACAGCTGGTGAACGCATCGCTGGAGTCCGACCGGGCAACGGCCTTCGCGGCGGAGGCGACGGCTCAGGAGATCAACATGACGACGCACGACGCCAACGAGGGCGTGTCGAGCTTCGTGGAGCGACGCACTCCGAAGTACCGGGGGCGGTGAGGTCTACAGCGACGGTGCCGCCATCCGGCCTTCACAAGGCGGAACGGCCCGAGGCCACGGCCGCCGGGTTCCTCCAGCGCCGTGCGGCCGGGGCCCACCGACTAGCGCGGGCCATCGGCGGTTCCCGGCCGCGGGCCGCCTACTTCTCGGCGAAGACGTCCTCGACCGATGTCGCAGTGGGAGCACGCAGGAGCCAGCGGCTCAGAGTGTCGAGGTCGGTGCAGCTCGTGATCCGTTCGCGCGCCTCGTCGGACACGTCGATACCGGCCCGGGCAAGGAACAGCAGGATGCCCCGCGCGAGACCTTCC
Organism: Streptomyces sp. NPDC057543; assembly: GCF_042801895.1. Taxonomy (NCBI): domain Bacteria; kingdom Bacillati; phylum Actinomycetota; class Actinomycetes; order Kitasatosporales; family Streptomycetaceae; genus Streptomyces; species Streptomyces sp. NPDC057543. The sequence goes on from NZ_JBHVFF010000016.1 coordinate 14,285, forward strand.
GTACGACCTTCTGCCCGGCCTTCGTCCCGGATTTCCTCCGAGAGGGATGACTTGTAGAAAGAAAGGTCCACGGCCACCAGGTTCCTCCACTGTTGTGCGGCCGGGCGGTTGCCCAGGCCCTGTGCGGTGAGTTCGACGATGGGGTCGGCGATGGTTTCCGGTACGTCGCGCAGAGCGGTCGACAGCGTTTTCAGTATGGCACCGATGTCCGGATCGCCTGCGTGAGCCGATGCGCGAGGAGCCCGGCCGGTCGGCGCAGCCCTTCGGCTGGGAGTTCGCTGGTCAAGGCGTGCTCCACGGCGCTGGGGCCGACCTCGCGCTCCAGCCAGGCGGCGACCCCCGGGGCCAGGACGTCCACGTCCTGCGCGGAGAGCAGCAGGCGCGGGTCCTGATGGTGCAGCCCGGCAAGCAGGTCGGTCGCGGTCCGTAGGAGGGACGCGGCGGGGAAGGCCGGCTTCGGTACGAGCAGGGGCGTGGGCTCACGACGGGGCGCGGGCTTGGTGTGGGTCCGGGGCCTGGACCTGGCCGGATGCACGTCGTCGGCCTCGGGCTCGGTACAGGGCCGGACGGGCGTAGGCGGGCGGACCGTACGCTGCGGGCAGTCGCGGCCCGGCAGAGCGGCCGTGCGCCGCTGGTCCGAAGGCTGGTTGCAGGAGACCGTACGGGTGACGATCCGACCGTTGGCCAGACGCGTCCGGGTGCGTCGCAGATAGCCGTGGGCTTCGAGTTCGCGTAACGCGGCGGCGATCCGGCCCTCGCTCTCAGGGAAGCGGGCGGCGAGGTCCTTGATGCCGATCCTGGCTCCGGCGGGCAGCGACTGGATGTGTGCGGCCAGCCCGATCGCGGTGAGGGAGAGCTCGCGGTGCTGGGTCAGGTGGTTGCCCACGACCGTGAAACGGCTGGTGTGCCGGGAGTTGTCGTGCACGACACCGGACGAGGCGCGCGAGGGCGCGCTAATCTGCTGGGTATCCATCGGGAAGCGTTCTCTTCCTCGTTGGTCAGGCCCTCGATCGGGATGCCAGTCCCGGCCGGGGGCCGTCGCATGTCTGGGGTGGTTCGTCGCGGCGAGCATATGCCAGCCAACCGGCCCGAATAGCAGCCAAGTTGCCCACTCTCACCCATGTGGGTGACGGGCGGCAGGGTGGGGGTTGGAAAGGTTCATTTCCCCAGTTATTCAAGGCTTTTGATGTCGTGCGGAGCCGCGTCGCGGACCACCGGATCGCGGAAATCCGCGACCCGGTGGCGGCGGTCACGGTACGAGGTCGAGTTCGGCCCATACGGTTTTACGGGGAAGGGGCCCGGGACTGACGCCCCAACGATCCGCGAGCGCCTCGACGATCAGCAGGCCGCGCCCGGATTCGCAGTCGCCGTCCGGGACGGCCGTGCCGCCCGGACCGGGCGGAAGGCATTCGCCACGGGCGTCGCTCACCTCGATCCGCAGCAGCGCACCGCCGTCGTAGATCGTGAGGTCGAGCCGGAAGTCCCTGCCCGGTACGCGGCCGTGCACCACGGCATTGGTGGCCAGTTCCGCGACGATCTGCACGGCCGACTCCGACGGGATCCCCCACTCGCCCAGATGCGCGGCGGTGAGCAGCCGGGCCAGCCTGGCTCCCCGGCGGGTAAGTGAGAGCAACACAGTGAACGTGCGGCCGGGGGTGGGGGGTTGAGGGAGGGTGATTTCTTGTTTCACGTCACTCAGCGTGGCCGCACACGCATACGCTGACCAGTGATCAGTCAGATGCGTACGGTGACTGTCCGGAGCTTGTCCGGCGCTGTCCGAGCTGTCCGGAGGGGGCGTGCGGGTAGGAGGCGTCGAGGTGTGACGGCACATCGGAGGTGGCGCGGGATGCAGGTGGACGCGAACGGAACGGAACGGCCCGGGGGCGAGGCGGACGAACCCGGTTGGGACGTCGACCCGGACGACGAGTCGGGTGCGGCGGTCGTCGCCACGGTGGGGCGGCAGCTGAGGCTGCGGCGAGAGGCGGCCGGCATGCGGGCGGCCGAGTTCGGCGTCGCGATCGGGTACGGGGAGGACCAGGTCTACAAGGTCGAGGCCGGGAAACGGATTCCGCGCCAGGAGTATCTGGACAGGGCGGACGAGGTGTTGGGCGCGGACGGGCTGATCGCCGCAATGAAGAAGGACGTGGCGGAGGTCCGGTACCCGAAGAAGATCCGGGATCTGGCGCGGATGGAGGCGCGGGCGGTCGAGCTGCTGTCGTACGGCGACCACAACCTGCACGGCCTCCTGCAGACGGAGGATCACGCTCGGGCGTTGCTGAGGACGAGGCGCCCAGCCCTGTCGGACGACGAAGTGGAGCGTGGTGTCGCAGCCCGTATGGCCCGGCGCTCCATCTTCGACCGCTCACCGGCCCCCGAGCTGAGCTTTGTTCAGGAAGAGGCGACGCTCAGCCGTCCCACTGGGGGCAAGGCGGTGCTGCGCAGGCAGCTGGAACACCTCCTGGAGGTAGGGCAGTTGCGCAACGTCGAAATTCAGGTGATGCCGACCGCCTATTGGGACCATCCTGGGACAGGCGGGCGGATCCAGATGCTGAAGTTCGAGGACGGCACGGCAGTCGGGCGTTCTGATGACGAGTTCAGCGGTCGTCCCGTCTCCAGCCCGAAGCAGCTACGGATCCTTGAACTCCGCTATGGCATCATCCGGGCGGAGGCTCTCAGCGCACGGGAGTCGCTGGCCTTCATCGAGCGAGCGCTGGGAGAGACATGATCCGGAAGACCTCCGCTGGGGACGGCTCCGAGTTGGCATGGTTCAAGAGCAGCTACAGCGACAGCAGCAACCCCAACGACTGCGTCGAGGTCGCCACCACCCCCGGCACCGTCCACGTCCGCGACTCGAAGAACGCGCAGGGCCCCCGGTTCGCCGTAGCCCCCGACGCATGGGCGCGCTTCGTGACGTACGCCGCCGGTAGCTGACCCTGAAGACTCGCCCCCGGCCCGGCCCGGGCGGGTTCGGGGTGCGCCTCAGCCCGGCCAGCGGCGGGACTCGCGGCCTTTCGCGCCCGGAACCCTCTTCCCTCGCCCTTCCTATCTGACGTGCCGTCAGTTTCAATGGGAAGCGTGATGGGACACGCAGGCATGGCCGCCACCGCCGTCCGGTACCTCAGGTCCGTCGGCGCCGCCACCACCGCAGGGCCGACGCCGGTCGACCCATTGCCGCGCCCGGATCTGCGGGCCGTCGCGGACGACGAGCGGCTGCCGGTCGACTCGGCCGAATTCCGGCGCGTACTGGGGAACTTCGCGAGCGGCGTCACCATCGTCACCGCACACGATCCGGACGACGCGCAGGGACCGGCGGGCTTCGCCTGCCAGTCGTTCGCGTCGCTCTCCCTCGACCCGCCGCTGGTCACCTTCATGGTCGCCCGTACGTCGACGACCTGGCCGCGCATCGCCCGCGCCGGGGCCTTCTGCGTCAACATCCTGGGCGCGGACCAGGGCGCACTGTGCCGGAGCTTCGCGGTGAGCGGGGCCGACAAGTTCGCGGGAGTGGCGTACGAGGCGGCTCCCGCGACCGGGTCGCCGCTGCTGGACTCCGTACCGGCCTGGATCGACTGCCGCATCCAGGCCGTCCACACCGGGGGCGACCATCTGATCGTCGTCGGCCGGGTGGAGGCGCTGGGGGCGACGGACGGTGACGGGCCGCTGCTTTTCCACCGGGGGACGTTCGGGCGCTTCGGACCGCTCGGCGGGTGAACACTCACCACACCCCGGCTCGGACCGGCATGTGAACGCACACCACGGGCCCGATCATGCCCGGCGGACGGCGGCTCGGCCGACGGCGCCGTGCAGCAGATCCCGCAGCCTCAGCGCCTCCTGGAGCGGCGCGGCGGGCTGATACGTCCTCCGGGGGGCTTCCCGGACCTCTTCGGCAGCCTCCGGCGGACCTGCCGACCTCGGCTGTGCCGTGCATCACATCCACCTCATGTCACAGACGGGGCGGCATCTTCCATCTGGTGGTCGTCAGCAGCGAGTGGAGGAGGACGGAACAATGAGCGCACAGCATGAGGCCTGCATGACGACCACCCACCGTGTGGTGATTCTGGGGGCGGGGTACGCGGGGATGGCCGCGGCCATCCAGCTCGCGGCCCGGGTCAAGGGGCGCGAGGGCGTGCAGGTCGTCGTGGTGAACGCGCAGGAGCGGTTCACCGAGCGGCTGCGGCTGCACATGACGGCGACCGGGCAGCAGCTCGCCGAGCTGAGCATCCCGGAGATGCTGGAGGGTACGGGGGCGCAGTTCGTGCGCGGCTGGGTGACGGCGGTGGACGCGGACGCGAAGACCGTGCGGATCGACGACCATCGAGTTCTGCACTACGACACGCTGGTGTACGGGCTGGGCGGGGTCGCCGAAACGTCGGCGGTGCCGGGTGTCGAGGACCATGCGTACACCCTGAGCAGTGCCCAGGACGCCGAGTTGCTGGCGGACCGGCTGGGGCGGCTCGGCAGTGGCACGGTGGTGGTCGGCGGCAGCGGGCTGACCGGCGTCGAGTCGGCCGCGGAGATCGCCGAGCGGTATCCGGAGCTGAACGTCGTGCTGCTGGGCCGGCAGGAACCCGGTGCGGCCATGAACCCGAAGGCCAAGGCGTATCTGCACGCCGCGCTCGACCGGCTGGGCGTGGCGGTGCGCAGCGAAGTCGAGGTGGCCAAGGTACTGCCCTACGCGGTCGAGTTGGCGGGCGGGGAGAGCATCGCCGCCGACGTGGTGTTGTGGACGAGCGGTACGCGGGTGTCACCGCTGGCGGCCGCCGCCGGGCTGGCCGTCGACGAGCGCGAACGCATCGTCACCGACGCCGCGCTGCGGTCGGTGTCCCACCCGGAGGTGTACGCCATCGGCGACGCGGCCGCGATCCGCCAGGGCTACGGCGTCATGCACGGTACCTGCCAGGGCGGCATGCCGACCGGTGTGCACGCCGCGCTGTCGATCGACCGTGTGCTCAAGGGCAAGCAGCCCAAACCATTCCGCTTCGGCTACTACCACACGCCGGTCAGCCTGGGGCGGCACGACGCGGTCGTACAGTTCACCCGCCCCGATGACAGCCCGCGATCAGTTCATCTGACCGGCCGCATGGCGGCCCGGTATAAGGAGACGGTGACTGCCTCGCCCTGGCCGGCCTACGGCCGTATGAAGAAGATGCCCGCCTCGGGCGCGTTCTGGCCCCGCGGCGGCCGCTCCACCCGGGTCCGGGAGGCCCGGTGAACGACCTGTCCGCCCACCACCCCGGCCAGCAGGTCTTCCACGAGCACCGGCGGCTGCTGTTCTCCGTGGCCTACCGCGTCCTCGGCAGCGCGGCCGATGCCGAGGACGCGGTCCAGGACACCTGGATCAAGTGGTCGGCCGCCGACCGCTCGCAAGTGGCCGACCCCAAGGCGTACTTGACGCGGATCGTGTCGAACCTGGCGCTGGAACGGCTGCGCTCCACCCGGCACAAGCGGGAGACCTATGTGGGGCCGTGGCTGCCGGAGCCCATCCTCACCGGTGGAGATGCCTCCGAGGCCGTAACGGACGCCGAGTCCGTGTCGATGGCCATGATGGTGGTGCTGGAGACGCTCAGCCCGCTGGAGCGCGCGGTGTTCGTACTGAAGGAGGTCTTCGACTTCAGCCACGCCGAGATCGCCGAGGCGGTGGAGCGTTCCGAAGCCGCGGTGCGGCAGGCCGCGCACCGGGCCCGCGAGCATGTGCGGGCCCGACGGCCGCGCTTCGCCGCCGACCGCTCAAGGCGGCGCGAGGCCACCGAGCGGTTCTTCGCCGCCACGACCGGCGGGGACCTCAACGCCCTGATGGAGTTGCTGTCCCCGGACGTCACCCTGTGGACCGACGGCGGCGGCAAGGTCCGCCAGGCCCTGCGCCCGGTCGTGGGCGCTCAAACGGTGGCCGCCTGGTTCGCAGCCATCGGCACCGTTACCTACCAGGGCATCGAGCCCGCCGACATGAAGGCCGAACTCGTCGAGATCAACGGCGGGCCGGGCATGGTGTTCAGCGGGCCGGGACGCGTGATCGCCACCGTCACCTTCGACTTCGACGCCGACGGCCGCATCACCACCATCCACAACGTGGCCAACCCGGACAAACTCCAGACCGTCGGCGACGGCACCACGTACGACATCGGGACACGGTGAACGTCGTCACCGCCTGCTGCCACCGCAGGCAGGCTGGTGACCCTCGCTGTCTTCCTGCCGGTCGCCGAGAACCTCTCCGCCCGAGACCGGCCCCGACACCGGGCGCCGGTCGGCGTCCGTTCCTGTCCGGCACCGTCAGCCGAGTCCGGCGGCGGTGCCCGACGGCTCCCGGACCCGCCGGATCACCAGCGCCATCAGTGCCGCCGTCGCGCACAGCGCCCCCGACGCGTACCAGACCACGTCGTACGAGCCGAACACGTCGCGCGCCACACCGCCCAGGAACGCCACCAGCGCGGCGCCCACCTGGTGGGAGGCGAGCACCCAGCCGAAGACGATGGCGCTGTCCTCGCCGTACTGCTCGCGGCACAGGGCCAGCGTCGGCGGGACGGTGGCGACCCAGTCCAGGCCGTAGAAGACGATGAAGAACACCATCGGCGGATGGACCGTCGGCGCCATCAGCATCGGCAGGAACAGCAGCGAGACGCCGCGCAGCGCGTAGTAGACGGCGAGGAGCCGACGGGCGTCGAAACGGTCGGTGAGCCAGCCGGAGAAGACCGTGCCGATGACGTCGAAGACCCCGATGACGGCAAGCAGCGAGGCCGCGGCGGTGATGGGCATGCCGTGGTCGTGGGCCGACGGCACGAAGTGCGTACGGATCAGGCCGTTGGTCGAGGCCCCGCAGATCGCGAACGTGCCGGCCAGCAGCCAGAACGGCCCGGTGCGCGCCGCGTCGAGCAGTACGCGCACGGTCCGCCGCGCCGCCCCGTGAGCGGGTGCGGGCTTCTCCACGTAGCTGCCGCCGTACGGGGCGAGGCCCACATCGGCCGGGTGGTCGTGCAGCAGGAGCCAGACGAACGGGACGACGACCAGGGCGGCGAGCGCGACGGTCACCGAGGCCGGGCGCCAGCCGTGTTCCGCGACGATCCACGCGCACAGCGGCAGGAACACCAGCTGGCCGGATGCGCCCGCCGCAGTGAGGATGCCGGTGACCAGGCCGCGCCGGGCCACGAACCAGCGGTTGGTGACCGTGGCGGAGAAGGCCAGCGCCATGGACCCGGTGCCGAGGCCGACGAGCAGCCCCCAATAGAGCATCAGCTGCCAGGAGGCCGTCATCCAGACGCTGGCCAGCGCCCCGGCCGCCACCACGCTCAGCGCGGCGACGACGACCCGGCGGATGCCGAAGCGGTCCATCAGCGCGGCGGCGAACGGTGCGGTGAGCCCGTACAGCGCCATGTCGATGGAGACGGCGAATCCGATCTCCCCGCGCGACCAGCCGAACTCCGTGTGGAGCGGGTCGATGAGGAGGCCGGGCAGGGAGTTGAAGGCGGCGCCGCCGATGATCGTCACGAAGGTGACGACGGCGACGATCCAGGCACGGTGAACGCGCCGACGGGAACGCCGACCGGGGACTGCGGGAGTGGCCTGCCGGTCGTCGTCCCGGGCGGCGCTTTCGGTTGTCTGGGTCACGTCACCCAGCATCGGGGCGCGGCATGTCCGTTCACGAGTGGCCCGAGGGCCACCCTTCGCAGGAATCGGGCCACGCGCCGCGAGCGGTCCCGGCACTGTGCGTACGATCACTTGTCGGCCGGCGGCCGTACGCCGCGCCGTCGTCGCGCGCCGAAGCCTTCGCCACGTACCGATCCGGGGGATCTCATGCAGTGGGTAGCACGCCAGCAGTTCCACCACCGCTCCGCGCTGATGCAGGGCTGGGGCGCCGTGCTTCTGGTCGTCGCCTGCGCCCTGTGGATCTGGCTGGGATTCCTGCTGGTGGAACAGCAGGACGCGTACTGCTACCGGATCACGAACGACTGCGAGATGATCACCGAGTGGCCGAAGCAGCTGGCCGTTCTGGCGATCTCCGCCCCCTTGTCCGTATGCGGTGCGGCGCTGCTGGTCTGCGGCAGTGTGCGCAGGCAGACCAGCGCCCATGTCTTCCAGGTCATCGAGATGCAGAAGTCCGAGGAGCGCTCCCGGAGCAAGTAGCCGAGGCCGCCACGGCCCAGGCGCACCCCGCCCCCACCGCGTACCAGAACAGGTCGGGTGCGTTGAAGGACGAGCCGAGCACCAGCCGCGCCGCCACGCTGTGCCGGGAGAGTTCCGCGGGCACCCCGGTCAGTTGCAGCAGCTCGACCGCCCAGCTGAACGCGAGCGCCGCCCCGGCCGTGACGGCCGGCCGCGCCCGCGGGGCGATCACGGTGGCCAGGGCGCAGATCAGCACGGTGTAGAGCGCGTCCCCGGCGTACTTGGCGACGGCACCGTCCGCGAACGCCCTGACCCCGAGCCCCGCGGCGACGGTCAGCGCCGCGGCCCCGGCCGCGACCGCGCGTACCCGCAGAGTCGTCCGCACCGCCCGGGGAACGACCGTCTCCGGCCCTGCGGCGGTCATCCGATCCGCTCCAGCCGCCTGATCGGCCGGGCCGCCAGCAGGACCGCCACCACCACCATGTTGATCACCGCTCCGGCCAGCAGCACCTCCGGTGCGCCCACCCGGTCCGCGACCGGTCCGGCCAGCGCCCGGCCCGCCGCCAGCATCAGCAGCGAGCCCGCCACGTCGTACGCGTGCAGCCGGTTCAGCGCCTGCGGCGGCACATGGGTCTGCACCGTCGTCGACCACATCACCAGCCAGAACGCGAACGCCGCACCCGCCACGAACTGCCCCACCCCGAGCGCGGACACCGGCATCCCGAGGCCCAGCACCACCAGGTTCACACAGACCGCGGTCAGCGCCACGGCCCCCGCCGCGAGCGGGCGGCGCGGTCTCAGGCGCAGGGCGAGCAGCCCGCCGGCGACACTGCCCGCGCCGTTCACCGCCATCATCACGCCGTACGTCCCCGAGCCGTGCGCCTCGGTGACCTCGACCGCGGTGAGCGGCAGCATCGGGCCGAGCACCGCGAAGCCGTACACCGTCCAGATCGCGATCACCCCCCACAGCCAGCTCCGGGCCCGGAACTCCCGCCAGCCGTCGACCAGTTCGGCGACGAAGGTGCCGTGCCGCGCCTCGTCCGCCGGGGCCGGGGCCAGCCGCAGCAGGAACAGGCACAGGCCGGAGACCAGGAACGTCGACGCGTTCGCCGCGTAGACCGCTCCGGCGCTGGCGAGCCCGACGAGCATGCCCGCGAAGGCCGGGCCCGCCATGGTCATCAGCGCCTCGGAGACCCGGAGCACCGCGTTGGCGCGCTGCACGTCCGAGGCCACCCGCGGCACGGTCGACGCGACGCCCGGCTGGAAGAGCGCGGCACCCACACCCGCCACCGCGCTGAGCGCGTACACCACCCACAGCGGCGGGTTGCCGGTGGCGAAGGAGACCGCCAGCACCGAGGCCCCGACCAGTCGCAGCGCATCGGCGATGATCATCATCCGGCGAGGGGTGAACCGGTCCGCCAGTACGCCGCCGAAGAGCACGAAGAGGGCCAGCGGCCCCATCCAGGCCGCGAGCGCGAACCCCACCGACGAGTGCGGCCGGCCCGCCCCCAGCAGGCCCGCGGTGAGCGCCACCGGGATCATGCCGTCGCCGAAGAGCGCGGCGGTACGGGCGACGAAGAAGAGCCGGAAGTTACGGTTCCAGAGCTCGACCGGCCGGCCGTGGCCGATCAGCTCCGGATCCGGACCCGGGCCCGATCCTGAGACCGGGCCGGACACCGGGACCGGGGCCGAATCCGGCATACGGGGTGACGGGGACGGTACGCTCGCGCGCTCCGTGGCGGGAATGCGCGGATACTTCGCTGACTTTTCCTTCACGGCAGTGACATGTATCAGCTGGAGGTCTATACCAGCTAGGGATGAAAGGGGTCCGCCCGTGCCGCACCGCATCGCAGTCCTGGCCCTCGACGGGCTGCTCCCCTTCGAACTGGGCATCCCCCAAAGGATATTCGGCCGTTCGCTCGGCTCGGATCCCCGCACCAAGGGCCGCAATCTCTATGAAGTCGTGACCTGTTCCGTCCGCCCGCCGGGCCCGGTCCGCACCGACGCCGACTTCACGATCACCGTGGAACACGGCCCGGAGGCCCTGGCCACAGCCGACACCGTCGTGATCCCCGCCAGTTACGAACTCGGCCCCGTCTACACGAAGGGCAGGCTCACCGACGAACTCGCCGCCGCGTTCGCGCACATCAGGCCGGGCACCCGGATGGTCTCCATCTGCACGGGCAGTTACGTGCTGGCCGCCGCCGGATATCTCGACGGGCGGCCCGCCACCACGCACTGGTCCTCCGCCGACCATTTCCAGCGGCTCTTCCCCAAGGTCCGCGTCGATCCGGACGTCCTGTTCATCGACGACGGCGACGTCCTGACCTCCGCCGGGGTCGCCGCCGGAATCGACCTCTGCCTGCACATCGTGCGCCGCGACCACGGCACGGCCGTCGCCAACGACGTCGCCCGCCGCACGGTCGTACCCCCGCACCGGGACGGCGGGCAGGCGCAGTACATCCAACGCCCCGTGCCCGAGACGCAGTTCGCGACCACCACCACCGCGCGCGCCTGGGCGCTCGGGCGGCTGGAGCGGCCGATCCTGCTGCGCGACATGGCGCAGCAGGAGTCGATGAGCGTACGGACGTTCACCCGCCGCTTCCGGGAGGAGGTCGGGGTCAGCCCCGTCCAGTGGCTGACCCGGCAGCGGGTCGAACGGGCCCGGCAACTGCTGGAGTCGACGGACCTGTCGATCGACCAGGTGGCGCGGAACGCGGGCTTCGGGACGGCGACGTCGCTGCGCCAGCATCTCCAGGCGGCGCTGGGGGTGTCCCCGACGGCGTACCGGCGCACATTTCGCGCGGGGAAGGCCTGACCGGGCGCTCCGGCCGTCGCCCCTCCGCATCGTTCGGATCACCCCGCCCGACACCCTGGACGACCACGTGAAGTACGTCACAGTGCCGCCCGTGGAACGCGTCGGCCGTCGGGGCCCCGATGCCGGCAACGCCCCACCCCTGCCGACCGATCCGAGGGTTCCTCCCCCGGAGGCCGGGGGCCGCTTCTCCTCGGAGCGACTTAGGTCACCCTTCCCTGTCGCCGCTTCCGCCTGATAGGCATGTGGAGTTCCACCGGCACTTCGGAAGTTTCGCCATGAAAAAGGGAAATTCAGACAGCCTCATACCCTTCACGATCGATCTGACGTTCGAGGAAGCGCGGCGCCGGGCCGAGGTCGTGACCGCACTCGGGCCCGACTGGGACCCGATCGCCGCCCTCCAGGGCGAGGACGAGGCGTACGCGCTCCTCTACTCGGGCCTGGACGCCGAACAGCAGCGCACCTACGACCTGCTGGTGGCGACCGGCGTCCTGCCGGGAAGGGGGCCGGGTCGTGCGACTGCCGATTGATCCGCAGGCGGACGTGGCCCGCCGCGCCTGGATGCCCTGCCCCGTCTGCGACGACGCCCGTCATTGCGAGAACTGCGCCGACCTCCGTACCTGCCGTGAGCACTGGCGCTATCTGATATCCAACAACGGACCGGTCGTTCACCTCCAGTGCCCGCAGTGCACCCACATGTGGTCCGTGAACACGCGTCCCGACGTCACCCCGCGCGACAGCAGCGCCTTCGGCGACTGACCGACGGCAACCTGGGAGATCGAGCGACCGTCGCGGGCTACCGCGCTCCCTGGGATCGACGTGGCCGGATTCCGCATTCACGGCGACAGCCCCATCGAACTACGAGCCATCCCCCACCCAGCCGTCACCGTGGCCGTCGAGTTCGGTGACCGCCTGTTCGACATCAACAGCGCGGCCGGCCCAATGCGGTCGGAGAGCCTGGCCGCCGGGCTCGCCTTCAGCGCGTTCCAGGTGCGCGCCGAGGGCGTCGAGTGTGTGCAGATACGCCTGTCTCCGCTTGCAGCGCACCCCGTGCTCGGGTTCCCGCTCGCGGAGTTGCGCGGGAGCGTCATCGCACTCGACGACCTGTGGGGCCGCGACACGCCGCGCCTGCGGGAGCGGGCTCCCGGCCGCCTTGCGATCGCACGCACCGGACGACGCTCTTCATGGGGCAAACATTGCCGGTCACGGCACTAGAAGACGAGCACCCCCCGTGCCACCCGGCCGTGGTGCGCGTCGTCCGCCGCCTTGGCGAAGTCCTCCACCGCATAGGTCTCGGTGACGAGTTCGTCCAGGAGCAGACTGCCCTCCCGGTACAGGTCCGCATAGAGCGCGATGTCCCGCTGCGGGCGCGAGGAGCCGTACCGGCAGCCCAGAATCGACTTGTCCAGGTACATCGACGAGACGAGGAACGACGCCTCGGCCGTCGCCGCGGGGACACCCAGCAGGATCGCCTGGCCGTGCCGGTCCAGCAGGTCGATCGCGGTACGGATCAGTTCTGTCCGGCCCACGCACTCGAAGGCGTGGTCCGCGCCGCTCGGCAGGATCTCCCGTACACCGTCGGCCGATGTCAGGAAGTGCGTCGCACCGAACTGCCGCGCCACCGCCTCCTTCGCCGGGTTGGCGTCGACGGCGACGATCGTCAGGGCCCCCGCGATCCGGGCGCCCTGGATCACATTGAGTCCGATGCCGCCCGTGCCGATCACCACGACCGTGTCGCCCCGGTCGACCTTCGCCCGGTTGAGTACGGCTCCGACTCCCGTCAGCACCCCGCAGCCGATCAGGGCCGCCGAGGTGAGCGGCAGATCGGCGGGGATCTTCACCGCCTGCACGGCCTTGACCAGGGTCCGTTCGGCGAAGGCCGAGTTGGACGCGAACTGGTACAGCGGATTCCCGCGCCGCGAGAACGGCTGCCCCGGCATCCCGATCGCCTTGCGGCACATCGTCGGCCGGCCCCGGTCGCACTGGGCGCACGCCCCGCAGTTGGCCAGCGTGGACAGCGACACATGGTCGCCGGGCACCACATGGCCGACGCCCGCACCGACGGCCTCCACCACGCCCGCGCCCTCGTGCCCGAGGACCACCGGCGCCGGGAACGGAATCGTCCCGTCGATCACCGACAGATCGCTGTGGCACAGCCCGGCCGCTGCCACCGCCACCAGCACCTCACCGGGGCCCGGATCGCGTATCTCCAGATCGTCGACGACCTCGGTCCGCTTGCCGTCGAAGACGACGCCTCTCATCTCGGCTCCCTCGGTAGGCCGAGCACCCGCTCGGCGATGATGTTCCGCTGGATCTCGTCCGAGCCGCCGTAGATGGTGTCGGACCGGGTGAACAGGAACAGGCGCTGTGCCTCGTCGAGTTCGTACGGTGTCCGCGCCGACCAGTCGTCCGGGCCGACGGCACCCCGCCGCGCCCCTGATCTCCACGGTCGGCTCGCGGAGGCGCTGGCGCCGGCCGCCCCAGAGCAGTTTCGCCACGCCGGGTGCGCCGGGGTCGCCCGTGGAGCCCAGGGTGCGCAGGGCATTCGAGTGTGTCGGCCGCACCTCGATGCTGCCCGGCTGGTCACGCGTTCGGCCGCGCTCTCGCCGCCGCCGCGGCCGCCATCTCCTCCAGCTGCGCCAGCATCGGCATCGGGTCCGAGCCCACCGTCCCCGGCAGGAAGTCCGCGATCCGTTCCGGGGTCCAGGCCCCCTCCGCGTAGCCGGCCCGCAGCTCCCTCGGCTGGGCCCAGACCGCGATCTTCGGGCCGGCGATCGTGTACACCTGACCGGTGATCTTCTCCTTGCGGGCCCGCTCACTGAGCAGGTAGACGACGAGCGCCGCCACATCCTCCGGCTCGCCGATCTCCTTGAGTTCCATGGGCACGTTGGCTGACATCCGGGTACGGGCGACGGGTGCGACGGCGTTCGCCGTGACGCCGTACTTGTGCAGGCCGAGCGCCGCGCTCCGTACCAGCGAGATGATCCCGCCCTTCGCGGCGCTGTAGTTGGCCTGGGCGACGCTGCCCTGATGGTTGCCGCTGGTGAAGCCGATCAGCGTGCCGCCGTCCTCCTGCTTCCGCATCACCGCCGAGGCGGCCCGGAAGACGGTGAACGTGCCCTTGAGGTGCGTGGCGACCACCGGGTCCCACTCCTCCTCGGACATGTTGAACAGCATCCGTTCCCGCAGGATCCCCGCCACGCACACGACCCCGTCGATCCGCCCGTACTGAGCCAGCGCCGTGTCCACGATCCGTTGCCCGCCCGCCATCGTGGAGATGTCGTCGGCGACGGCCACCGCCGTACCGCCGGCCGCCTCGATCTCCTTGACGACGGACTCGGCTATCTCGCTGCTCGGCTCGCCGCCCTCGATGGACACGCCATAGTCGTTGACGACGACTCTCGCCCCCTCGGCCGCCGCCGCGAGCGCGACCGCCCTCCCGATGCCGCGCCCGGCTCCGGTCACGGCCACCACTTTGCCTGCCAAGAAGTTCCCCATGCCCGGCCCCTTCCCGCGGTTTCTGACGGACCGTTAGATTTTATGGGCCATCAGGTCCACGAACACAAGCCCCGGGAGGCTCCATGTCACTGCCGGCCGAGTTCCACGACATCGCCAAGCGGGTGAACAACTGGGGCCGTTGGGGCGCCGACGACGAGATCGGCACGCTCAATCTGATCACCGACGCGGTCGTACGGGAGGCGGCCGGCGCCGTCCGCACCGGGCTGCGTGTGCCCCTCGCGTTGCCTCTCCAGCAGGACGGCGTCCAGAGCGGACTGATCCCCGGGCGGATCAATCCGCTGCACACCATGATCCAGATCAATCAGGAGCTCTTCGGCCCCGGCACCGTCGCCACCAGCGACGACACGGCGGTCCTGAGCCTCCAGACGGCCACCCACTGGGACGCCCTCACCCATGCCTCGCACTCTGGGAAGATCTACAACGGCCGCCCGGCCGCCACGATCACCGCCCACGACGGAGCGCGGTTCAGCGGGATCGACAAGGCGCCGCACATCGTCTCGCGCGGGGTGCTGCTCGATGTGGCCCGCGCCCACGGTCTGGACAGGCTGCCCGGCGACCACGCCGTCACTCCCGAGGACCTGGACGCGGCCGAGGATCTGGCGGGGGTCCGGGTCCGGGCCGGTGGCATCGTGCTCGTACGGACGGGTCAGGTGCAGGTCTACCTGGCGGGCGACAAGCAGGCGTACGGCTATCCGTCGCCCGGCCTCTCGATCCGGACGCCCGAGTGGTTCCGGGCGCGCGATGTGGCGGCGGTCGCCAACGACACCCTGACCTTCGAGATCTTCCCGCCCGAGATCGAGGATCTGTGGCTGGGGGTGCACGCGCTGGACCTCGTCGAGATGGGCATGCTGCAGGGCCAGAACTGGAACCTGGAAAAGTTGTCCACAGCCTGTGCGGACGAGGGGCGCTACAGTTTTCTGCTCTCCGCGATGCCGGAGCCGTTCGTCGGCGCCACCGGCACTCCGGTCGCCCCGGTCGCCATCCTCTGAAGGCGCTCGGACCGGCTGAAGACGCTCGGACCGGCGCCGGATGCGCGGGCCTGTGCCGGGCGGCCGGACCCACGCCGGACCGCTCGGATCGCCGCCGGACCGCGGGCCGAACCGGCCGCTTAAACCTTTATGCGGGATTCGTCACAGCGTGCGAAGCCTTGCGCGCCCCGAGGTCCGTACCGCCCGCGCCGTGAACGCCCGGCACGGCCTCGATCAGCGGGGCGTCCCGGTCGACCTCGCACCAGATGCGCTTCCCCGCGCCCTCCGGCTGCCAGCCCCAGCGGTCGGCGAGGCCGTCCACGAGCTCCAGGCCCCGACCGCCGGTGTCCTCACCCTCCGCGTGACGCTGCTGCGGGGGGCGGCAGCTGGCGTCGGCCACCTCGACCCGTACGGTCCCGGCCGCCCCAGCCGCGCCCGTCGAGCCGAACAGCATGCGCAGCACGGCCGGGCACCCGGTGTGGACCACCGCGTTGGTGACCAGCTCCGAGATCAGCAGGATGAGCGTCTCGGCCAGCGGCTCGTCGTCTCTTATCCCGGACCCGACCAGTCTCGATCGCGCCCATCTGCGGGCCCGCCCGACCTCCGCGGGATCCGGCCCGACCTCCAGCTGAACCTGAAGCACCTGCACCGCTCACACCATCCGAACCGGCGGACAC
Source organism: Streptomyces sp. NPDC057543 (assembly GCF_042801895.1). Lineage (NCBI taxonomy): Bacteria > Bacillati > Actinomycetota > Actinomycetes > Kitasatosporales > Streptomycetaceae > Streptomyces > Streptomyces sp. NPDC057543. Next base: position 30,355 of record NZ_JBHVFF010000016.1, read on the forward strand.
ATCGCCTCGCGCCTCCTCAGGGTCACGGAACGTGATTCCCTTACGAGACAGCATGGTTGACGTACAGTCACCGCAACAAGCGCTTCGGGCATATTCCAGCGCGAAGGAGTACGCGTGATGCATACTGTGCGACGCACGCTGCGGGAAGTCGAACAGAGGCGCATCGAGGCCGTGGGAGTAGCCCCCCGAGCAGGCTCGGCGCTTCTGCGTGGAAGGCGATCAGGGCATCTCTTCCGGACCGGAGTCGCCGCACGGGCCACACCCGGATTGCCCGGTTCCAGATCCTGTCGCATCCAACGGAGCGTACCCGAGCCCGGCGCCGACTCCACCCCGTGACGAATCACGCAAAGGACACAACCCGGCTCCGCAGTCGGCCGACTGCACTGCGTAACTCCACTGTGTGAGGCTCAGCGGCCTGCTTGTCCCGTGCGGGCCCCGTCCGGCCCCCGCCGACGTGCGGAGGAAACCTGCACGGAACCCGTCGGGGATCAGCACAGGTCAGCCGCAAGCGCCTCCTCGGCCGTCGCCGCCGTCAGCCACTGGCCGGAGCGCAGCCAGGCCCGCTTGAGGTGCAGATGGACGTCTGCCTCCCAGGTGAAGCCCATTCCGCCGTGCACCTGGAGACAGTCGCGCGCGTTGCGGACCGCCGCGTCGTCGGCGAGCAGTTTGGCGCCCGCGATCTCGACCCGGTCCGCGGTCACGGCTGCCGCGTAGACGGCGCCGCGAGCCAGTTCGGTGCGGACCAGCATCCCGGCGCACAGGTGTTTGACCGCCTGGAAGGACCCGATCGGCGATCCGAACTGTTCACGTTCACCGGCGTGTTGGACGGCCATCTCGGTCGTACGGGCGGCGCTGCCGAGCTGTTCGGCGGCGGCGAGCAGGGCACCCTCGGCGCGCAGCGCCCCGCCGGGCAGGTGCGCGCCGCCGGACAGCCGCTCGACGGGCCCGACGCGGCCTGTGACCTGCCACAGGGGCGTGAACGGGTCGAGCGACCGTACGGGCTCGGCGGCCTCCCGTATCCGTACGACATCCCGCAGGATCCCGTCGGCCGGGCCCGGGGCATCCCCCGCCCCGGACCTCGCCCCGGGCCCCGACCCCGCCCCGGACGCCGCGCCCCCCGCCCCGAGCACGAGCAGCCCGTCCGCGTCGCCCAGGTGCCCCACCGGCTGCCCCGCGTCCAGCACGGCGATCACCGCCTCGCCCGTCGCCGCCCCCTTCACCGCACCGGCGGCGAGGTGGGTGGCGATCAGCGGTCCGGGCAGCAGCGACCGCCCCACCTCCTCGAAGAGGAGGACCGACTCGGGCAGGCCGAGCCCGACACCGCCCGCCGTCTCCGGCAGCCGCAGCGCGAAGAACCCGGCTTCGCCGAGCTCCCGCCACAGGGCCCGGTCGACGCCCGTACCGCCGTCGAGGGCCGCCCGCATCCGGTCCCTGCCGAAGCGTCCGGCGAGGAGTTCCCGTATCCCCGTCCGCAGAGCCCGCTGGTCGTCCGAGAGCTGGAAGTCCACCGTCCGCTCACCGCCCCTTCGGCAGGCCGAGGATCCGCTCGGCCACGATGTTCCGCTGGATCTGCGAGGTGCCCGCGGCGATGGTGTACGAGAGCGAGGAGAGCCGGTCCAGGACCCACTCCCGGTCCAGATCGGCGCCGTCCGCGCCGAGCACCTCGGCGGCCGCCTCGTACAGCTCCTGGCGGGCCTGCGAGTAGCGCAGCTTGAACACCGAGCCGCCCGTCCCCGGCACTCCCCCACTGCGCTGCGCCTCGCTGACGTTCCACTGGGTGAGCCGCCACAGCGCCCGGAATTCGGCGTTCAGCCTGCCCAGCCGGCGGCGCAGGACCGGGTCGTCCCAGCGGCCGTTCGCCCGTGCCTCGGCGGCCAGGGCGGTCAGGGTGCGGCGGCAGGCGACGACCTCGCCGACGAAGGCCGTACCGCGCTCGAAGGAGAGGGTGACCATGGTGACCCGCCAGCCGTCGTTCTCCGCGCCGACGCGGTGCGAGACCGGTATCCGCACCTCGTCGAGGAACATCTCGGCGAACTCGGTGGACCCGGCGAGGGTGCGCAGCGGGCGGACGGTGACGCCGGGGGCGTCCATCCTCATCGCGAGCCAGCTGATCCCGCGGTGCTTGGGCGCCGCCGGGTCCGTGCGCACCAGCAGCTCGCACCAGTCGGCGACCTCCGCGTGCGAGGTCCAGATCTTCTGCCCGCTCACCACGTACTCGTCGCCGTCGCGCACCGCCCGGGTCCGCAGCGAGGCGAGGTCCGAACCGGCGTCGGGCTCGCTGAACCCCTGGCACCAGATCTCGTCGCCGCGCAGCACCGGCGGCAGCCAGCGGGCCCGCTGTGCGGCGGTGCCCTCGGCCGCGATCGTCGGCCCGGCGTGCAGCAGCCCGACGAAGTTCGCGCCGACGTACGGGGCGCCGGCCTTCTCCGTCTCCTCCAGGAAGATCAGGTGCTGGGTCGGGGTGGCGCCCCGCCCGCCCGCGTCGACGGGCCAGTGCAGGCCCGCGTAGCCCGCGTCGTACAGCATCCGCTGCCAGGCGGTGTCGTACGCGCGGCGGCCCGGCCAGTCGTCGGGTCCGGGCTTCGCGGGCAGTGCGGGCAGCACGGCGGCCAGCCACTCGCGCAGCCGCGCCCGGAACGCCTCTTCTTCCTCCGTGTACGCGAGATCCACCGCGCGCCTACTTGTCGAGGTCCAGATCGAGCATCCGGATCGCGTTTCCGCGCATCAGTTTGTAGACGGTCTCGTCGTCCAGTCCCTTGACGTGGTCGAGGGCGACCTCCTTGGTGTGCGGGAAGGTCGAGTCGACGTGCGGGTAGTCGGTCTCGAAGGTGGCGTTGTCCCGTCCGACGACGTCGAGCGAGGCGACCCCGTGCTTGTCGCGGAAGAAGCAGCAGAACATCTGCCGGTAGTAGTACGTGGACGGCGGCTCAGGAATCAGATCGCGCACCCCGCCCCAGGCCCGGTGCTCCTCCCAGACGTCGTCGGCGCGCTCCAGGGCGTACGGGATCCAGCCCATCTGGCCCTCGCTGTAGGCGAGTTTCAGCCGGGGGAACTTCACCAGGACTCCGCTGAACAGGAAGTCCATCATCGAGGCCATGGCGTTGTTGAAGGAGAGGCTGGCCTGCACGGCGGGCGGGGCGTCCGGTGAGGCGGCGGGCATCTGCGAGCTCGACCCGATGTGCATGTTGACGACCGTGCCGGTCTCCTGGCAGACCGCGAAGAACGGGTCCCAGTAGCCGGTGTGGATGGACGGCAGCCCGAGGTAGGTGGGGATCTCGGAGAAGGTCACCGCGCGCACGCCACGCGCCGCGTTCCGCTTGATCTCCGCGACCGCCAGGCCGATGTCCCAGAGCGGGATGATGCAGAGCGGGATGAGCCGGCCGCCGCTGTCGCCGCACCACTCCTCCACCATCCAGTCGTTGTAGGCGCGGACGCAGGCGAGCGCCACTTCTTTGTCCCGCGCCTCTGCGAAGGTCTGGCCGCAGAAGCGCGGGAAGGTGGGGAAGCAGAGGCTCGCCTCGACGTGGTTGAGGTCCATGTCCTTGAGCCGCTCGGCCGGGTCCCAGCAGCCGGGCCGCATCTCGGCCCGGGTGATCCCCTCCAGCGTCATGTCGTCGCGGTCGAAGCCGACAGCGGCGATGTTCCGCTTGTACGGGAATTTCAGGTCCTCGTAGATCCACCAGTCGGTGGGCGGCCCGTCCGGGTCCATCGTGATGACGTACTTGCCCCCCGTGTACGCCAGCTCCCCGATGCCCGCGGTGAGCGGCTGCGGGCCGCGCTCGCGGTACTTGGCGGGCAGCCAGGTCGAGAAGAGGTGCGGCGGCTCGATCACATGGTCGTCGACGCTGACGATCCGAGGCAGTTCCGCTGACGTCATGGTGTCCCCTTCGGCGCACACTGAAATTATCTGATGGTTCGTCAGATTCAGTTTCGGCACAGGTTAGCCCCGCACCCCTGGACCGACAAGGCGCAGCGCTCTACGCTCTCCGCACTATCTGACTATCCGTCAGCTGTGAGGGGTTCGCCGTGAACGAGACCGCACACGCGCTGAGCGCATCGGGCACCTTCTGGGAGCTCGTCGAAGGCCGCGCCGCCCTGACCCCGGACCGCCCGTTCCTGATCCAGGACGACCGCACGCTGACCTTCGGGGAGCTGCGCAGCCGCGGCGAGCGGGTCGCGGCCGGGCTGTGGGGGATGGGCGTGCGCCCCGGCGGCGTCGTCGCCTGGCAGCTGCCGACCCGGATCGAGACGGTGCTGCTGTCGTTCGCGCTGACCCGGATCGGGGCCGTGCAGTCGCCGGTCATCCCGTTCTACCGGGACCGCGAGGCGGGGTTCGCGCTGCGCGAGTCGAAGGCCGGCTTCTTCGCCGTGCCGGGCACCTGGCGCGGCTTCGACCACACGGCGATGGCGCGGCGGCTGGCGGCGGAGGCCGAGCGTCCGCCGCTGGTCTTCGAGGCGTACGAGTCGCTGCCGGACGGCGACCCGTCCGTGCTGCCGCCGCCGCCCGCCGACGGCACGACGGTGCGCTGGATCTACTGGACCTCGGGGACGACCTCCGACCCGAAGGGCGTCCTGCACACCGACCGCAGCCTGATCGCGGGCGGCTCCTGCCTGGCCCACGCGCTGCACCTGTCGGCCGACGACGTCGGTTCGGTGGCGTTCCCGTTCGCCCATGTCGGCGGGCCGGACTACGCGGTGATGCTGCTGCTGTACGGGTTCCCCGCGGTCCTGTTCGAGCACTTCACGATGCCGGACTCGCTGGCGGGCTACCGGCGTCACGGGGTGACGGTCGCGGGCGGGTCCACGGCGTTCTACTCGATGTTCCTGACCGAGCAGCGCAAGGCGCCGGACCGGAAGCTGATCCCCACCCTGCGGCTGCTGGCGGGCGGCGGGGCGCCGAAGCCGCCGGAGATCTACCACGCGGTGGTGCGGGAGATGGGCGTCCAGCTCACCCACGGCTACGGCATGACCGAGGTCCCCATGATCACGATGGGCGCCCCCGACGACACGGCGGAGCACCTCGCAGGGACGGAGGGGTGCCCGCCCGCGGGGATGGAGATACGGATCACCGACGAGGACGGCAAACCACTGCCGTACGGCACCGACGGCGAGGTACGGCTGCGCGGCGAGGCCGTCTGCTCGGGCTATCTGGACCCGGCGGCGACCGCGGCGGCCTTCGACGCGGACGGGTTCCTGATCACCGGCGATGTCGGCCATGTCGAGACGAGCGGGCACCTGGTGCTCACCGGCCGGCTGAAGGACATCATCATCCGCAAGGGCGAGAACATCTCCGCCAAGGAGATAGAGGACCTGCTGCACCGGCACCCGGGCGTCGGCGACGCGGCGGTGATCGGGCTCCCGGACCCGGAGCGCGGCGAACGCGTCTGCGCCGTCGTGGAACAGCCGGCGGGGGCGGCCCCGCTGACGCTGCCGGACGTCACGGGGTACCTGCGCGCGGAGGGGCTCTCCGTGCACAAGCTGCCGGAACAGCTGGAGGTGGTGGCCGCGCTGCCGCGCAACGAGGCCCTGCGGAAGGTGCTCAAGTACCGGCTGCGCGAACAGTTCTCCTGAGCCGCCCCCCGGACGGGGCGGCCGCCGGGGCGGGCCGCCGCACGACGACCGCCGGACGGGACGGCCCTGCCCCGGCTGCCCCGGCCCCGGCTACGCGTCCGGTGCGATCACCGTGAAGTAGTCGGCGAACGCCGCCACCACGGCGTCCTCGGCGACCTTGCCCTCGTGGTCCGCGTCCAGGCTCTGCGCCGCGAACGCCGCCGTCTCCGGGGTCGCGCCCAGCACCCGGAGCGCCCGCTCCACGGCGGGTACGGAGGCCGCGCCCTCGTTGTCCCGGTCCGCCACGGCGAGCGCGGCGCGCAGGAACGGGCGGGCGATCTCCGCGAAGCGCTCGGGGTTGTCGCGCAGCCGTTTCACGGCTCCGCCCACGAACTCCGCACGGGTGACGCGCTGGTCCCCGTCGACGTCCGCGATGCCCGCCATGCCCTGCCAGAGGGCTTCGGCCCCGGTGTAGAGCGCCTGGCCCTTGTCGCAGCGGGCCGTCGTACCGAATTCGGTGAGCAGACGGGCCGCGGCGGCACTGAAATCCGCGCGATCGATGTATCCGTTGCCGTCCTGGTCGAAGGCGGCGAAGCGGAAGGCGATCTTGCGCTCGTACTCTGCGCTGTCCATGCGGGGAGCGTACGACGCCGACCGGCGCCACGTGTCACTTACGCGCGCCGCCGGGGTGACGACTCGGTCGGCGGCGGCCCTTACGTCACATGCATGCGCGTCGCTCGCACGCACGCTCACGCCGAGAGCGGCTGGGCCTCGTCGTCGACGGCCGTGTACCGGTCGGGGTAGACGTCGAAGAGCCGACGCACGCCGAGGGCGGCGAGCACCCGGTTGACGTGGGAGCCCTCTTCCGCGCCGCGGGCCGGGAGGATCAGCCGCAACCGGCCCCCGCAGGAACGCATCAGGCGGCGGGACGCGATCAGCACGCCGACGCCGCTGGAATCGCAGAACAGGACCTCGGAGAGGTCGAGCACCACGTCGTGGCGGCCGGTGGCGACCGCCTCATGGACGGACTGACGTACGACGGGCGACGACACCAGATCCAGTTCGCCGCGTATGCGCAGCACCGTCCAGTCGTCCTGCACGGTCTCGACCACTTTCAGTGACTTCCGGGAATGTTCCTGGGCGAGCCAGGGGGCGTGGGTGGCCGCAGCCGGAGGGTGGTTTCCAGGAGGGCAAGGATTCCTCACGCGACTGGGCCTCTCGTTCCGGGGGATTCCGACGATCCGGAAGTTTCCGTTCCTCCTCGCGGCTGCCCGCGCCGCGGAGCCATGAAACACCGGACCGCTCGACAGACTCAGCCAGGTTCGGACCGAAATGATCGATTCGGGTCCGACCCCCGTCATCCGTGGATGGCGCATTCCTTATCATCTCCGGCCCCTTCAGGGGCGTACTTACCGTAAAGGGACGTACATGGCCGGTGCCGCCGACTACATTCGATGTGACGAGGGGAACAGGGCTGGGGGTCGCATGGCGAGAAACGCACCACCCCGCTGGGACCGCAAGATGCAGCAGCGGCTGGCACGCGGTGAGGCGGCTGCGCTCGGCGAGCTCTACGACCGGTTCGCCGCGCTCGTGCACAGCCAGGCCCACCGGATGCTCGACGACGCGACCGCCGCCGACCTGGTGACCCGTGAGGTCTTCGGTTACGTGTGGGAGAACCCGGACGCGTACGACCCGAAGCAGGGTTCGATGCGGTCCTGGGTGGCCCGGCTCACGCACCGCCAGTCCGTGCGTCGGCTGCGCGAGGAGGCGGACGGCCTCCATGACGGTACGCCCGGCACGGATGAGGATTCCGGGGCCGCCTCCCCCGTGGATCTGGAGGAGCGGGTGCGCCGGGCCACCGCCGCCGCCCGCGCCGACTACATCGTCGCGTCCATGCCCGCCCCACTGCGGGCCGCGCTGGAGCTCGCGTACGTCCAGCGCCGGGACTACCGGCAGACCGCGACCGACCTCGGGGTCACCGAGGACGAGGCCCGCCGCCGGCTGCGGCTCGGGCTCCAGCTGCTCTCCACCGCGCACACCCGCCCGCTGGAAGGGTCCTCGCCACCCGGATACGGACGGCCGCTGTGAGCAGTGACGACGACGCGAACGGACGCGAGGACGGCAAACGCGAGGACGCCCGACCCGGGGACGGCAGACGCGAGGACGCCCGACCCGAGGACGGCAGACGCGAGAACGCCCGACCCGAGGACGGCAGACGCGAGAACGCCCGACCCGAGGACGGCGAGCCCGAGGACGGCGCACGCGGCGACGGCGGGTGCGGCGACGAGACGTGGGGCGCACGGCGCATACCGGGACCGCGGGCCGCCGCGGACGACTTCGACCTCGGCGCCGTACCCCTGCCGCCGCCCGTTCCCCCGTCCGAGCCTCAACCCCAGTCCTCGCGGCCGACCCCGCGGCCGACGACACCGGAACCGGAATCTGCCGTGGCACCACCGGACCCACCGGGCTCACCCGTCCCCTCGGACCCGCCCGCCGCACCGGCCCTGGTGCTCCCCCACCGCATCCTCAAGGCCCTCCTCGGCGCCTGGGCGCTGGCCGCCTGCTCGGCGGAGGAGACCGAGGCCGTCGAGGCGCATCTGACCGAGTGCGCCGCCTGTGCCGACGAGGCCCTCCGGCTGCGCGACGCGGTCGGCCTGCTCCAGACCGACCGCAGTCTGGACCTCGATCCGACGCTGCGTTCCCGGGTGATCGACACCTGTCTGAGCCGCCGCCCGGCCAGGATCCCGGTGCCGGACTGGGCCGCTCCGTACGACGCGGAGACCGCGCGGCTCGACGCGCTGCTGCGTGACATCGGTGGCTCGGAGTGGCATGCCCCGTTGCGGCTGAGATGGTTCGAGGGCGAGACGCAGGTCAGCCGCAAGACGACGGTCGCGGGTGTCATCGGCCATCTCATGACCGTCGACGGGCTGGTCGCCACCGCCCTCGGCCTCGACGTACCGCTCGGCGACGGCACCACGGGCCGCGGCGACGACTGGCCGCTCCCACCCGCCGCGCGCACCGAGAAGTACTGGTCCGCGGCCCGCCGGCCACCCACTCGCGCGGTCCACGAACCGTGGCGCGGGCAGAGCCACACCCTCATCCGCACGGTGTCCTTCGCCGGCCGCGGATCCGCCGAACTCTCGGTCTCGTACGGCGACTTCGCCCTTCCGATGCGCGACGCGCTGCTGGACCGGGCCTTCGAATGCTGGGTGCACGGCGGTGACATCGCGGGTGCGGTGGACTACCCGTACGAGGCGCCGTCCGCCCCCCATCTCCACCGGATGGTCGACCTGGCGGCCCGGCTCATCCCGGCCGCCCTCGCCCAGCGCCGCAGATCGGGACTGACCGGGCCGGCCCGCCATCTGGTGACGGCGGGTTCACCTGGCCGTTCGCTGCACCTGGAGATCGAGGGCACGGGCGGCGGCAACTGGTACATCCCGCTGGACTCCCCCGCCGCGATCGGCTCGCCCGCCCACGCGGTGGCGCAGGTCGCGCTGGACGGCGTCGAGTTCTGCCAGCTGGTGGCCGGACACGTGCCTCCGATGGAGGCGGCGGCCGGCCAGGAGGGCGACCGCGAGGCGATCCGCGACGTACTGTTCGCGGCGGCGTCCCTGAGCAGGCTGTAGGAACTCCGTACCGTCCGGCTTCCCCGGTACCGCTCCGCGGCCGGCTCCGCCCGTCACGGCACTACGCGAAGATCACCGTACGGCGGCCGTTGAGCAGAATGCGGCGTTCCGCGTGCCACTTCACCGCGCGCGCCAGTGCCTGGCATTCCACGTCGCGGCCGATGGCGACCAGCTGGTCCGGGGTGACGCCGTGGCCCACCCGCTCGACCTCCTGCTCGATGATCGGCCCCTCGTCGAGGTCGGCCGTCACGTAGTGCGCCGTCGCACCGATCAGCTTCACGCCGCGGGCGTGGGCCTGGTGGTACGGCTTCGCGCCCTTGAAGCTCGGCAGGAAGGAGTGGTGGATGTTGATGATCCGGCCGCTCAGCTGCTTGCACAGATCGTCGGAGAGGACCTGCATGTAGCGGGCGAGGACGACCAGCTCGACGTTCTCCTCGCGGACCAGCTCCAGCAGCTCCGCCTCCGCGGCGGCCTTGGTCTCCTTGGTCACCGGGATGTGCCGGAAGGGGACGTCGTAGGAGGCGACGAGCTCGGCGAAGTCCGTGTGGTTGGAGACGACGGCGGCGATCTCGATCGGCAGCGCCCCGATCCGCGAGCGGAACAGCAGGTCGTTGAGGCAGTGGCCGAACTTGCTGACCATCAGCACGACCCGCATCCGCTCCGAGGAACGGTGGATCTGCCAGTCCATCCGGAAGGAGTCGCCGATCGCGGCGAAGCTGGCCCGCAGCTTCTCCACCGTCACCGGGCTGTCCGCCGAGAAGTGGACCCGCATGAAGAACAGACCCGTGTCGTGGTCGCCGAACTGCTGACTGTCCTCGATGTTGCAGCCGGTCATGAAGAGATAGCTCGACACGGCGTGCACGATGCCCTTTTTATCCGGGCAGGAGAGGGTGAGGACGTACTGCTCCGGTGCGGTTTCAGCAGGCTGCGGCGCGGTCATCCCCGTAGCGTGCCACATCGGGCCGGTATCAGGCCGACCTGGTCAGGATGCGGAGCACGTCCAGGGAGCGCGGCGGGGTGTCCGGGTCCTCGCCGTCGTTGGTGGCGAGCAGCACATGGGCCTCGCGGGCGGCCCGTACGGCCTCCGGCCAGCCGTGGTGCTCCAGATAGGCCGAGACGGCGGCGTCCGCGCCGACCTGGTGCATGATGCGCAGCACCCGGAGCACGGCGACGTCGACGAGGGCGGACTCGTTGGCGTCGCGGAAGATCGTCCCGATGTACTTCTCGGCGGACCAGTTGTCCAGCCAGGTGTCCTCGACCAGGCGGTACACGGCGTCGGTGACGTCGCCGTACCCTTCCAGGCCGGCCAGCCAGCACTCGTGGTGGAAGACGGGGTCGGAGAGCATGTGCAGCGCCGAGCGCACGTTGCTGCGCCAGCGCCACCAGGGCATGTCATTCAGCGGCATGCCGCCCATGGTGGAGGAGCGACGGCCGCGACGGGAAGTGTTCTCCGAACCTTGCTGCACGGTTGTCGATCGTACGTTCCCTTTCCGCCTCCCCGCACAGGCCCCCGCAATTCACCTGGATGTCACCGAGCGTTGCACGGAGCACACTGCGGCGTTACCCCGCGGGCGGAAATGTTCATCCCCATGACCGGACGGCTACGCCCCACCTCACAACGCCCCTACAGGTTCCTCATGAGTACGGCGGCGGCCGGGGCTTTGCTGGTCACCGGCTGCGGTGTGCTCCCTGGGGCCTCGGGGGACTCCAGAGAGACCCTCACCGTGGTGACGTTCGCCCCCGGCGGCGCGGCGAAACCGGACATGGTCGACACGTTGAACATGTCGGGCATGACCGCCATGGCGCGTGCGTACGCGCGCTGGGTCAACAACAACGGCGGGCTCGACGGTCACCGGCTGCGCGTCGTGACCTGTGACGAGTCGGACACCTCGACCGGCGCGGGGAACTGCGCCCGGCTGGCCGTCAAGGAGAAGGCGGTGGCGGTCGTCGGCTCGTACAGCCGGTACGGGTCGTCGTTCATGCCACCGCTGGAGGCCGCCGGAATCCCCTACATCGGCGGTTACGGGGCCTCCGAGGAGGAGTTCAGCAGCTACACCTCCTACCCCGTCAACGGCGGCCAGGCGGCGCTCCTCGCGGGCAACGCCGGGCAGCTCGCCCGCAGTTGCGAGCGGGTGTCCGTGGTGCGGCCCGACACCCTGGGCGGCGACGGCCAGGCCTGGCTCCTGGGCACCGGTCTCACCGACGCAGGCCGGCCCGAGCCCGTCGACATCCGGGCGGAGGAGTCGGCGACCTCGTACGACGAGGCCGCCGGGCGGGCGCTCCAGGCCGCGGGGGCGGACGGCGGCTGTGTGACGGCCGTGCTCGGGGACCGTACGGGGACGTTCTTCGACTCCTTCCGGCGGCTCGAACCGTCGTACGGGAACGTACGGATCTCGTCCGTCCTCGGCAGCGTCGCGCAACCGCTGATCGACAGCACCGGCGGCCGGAACAGCCCGTTCGAGGGGGCGTACGTCACCGGCTGGTACCCGGCCTCGGGCGACGCCCGCTGGGACCGGATGCGGGAGGTGATCCGTAAGCACGCCTTCGGCGACAACCGGATCGACCCGGCCGACACGGGCGTCCAGACCACATGGATCGCGTACACCGCGCTGAGCGAGGCCGTGAAGGCGATCGACGCCCCGCGGATCACCGGCCGGAAGCTCGCCTCCGCGCTCAACCGCGGCACCCCGGTCGACACCGGCGGCCTCACGCCGAAGCTGCGCTGGCGCTACGAGGACATGCTCGGCTCGTCCGCGTACCCGCGCATCGTGAACACCAAGGTGACGTTCCAGGCGGTACGGGACGGGCGGCTCGTTGCGGACAAGAAGGGCTTCGTGGACGTCACGAGGACGCTGTCGGACGCGAGCACCAAGGGGTGAGCTGCCGGGGTCGCGACCCGGCACCCCGCTCCCGGACCGCCCGGGACCAAGGCCTCTCGTTCGGATCAAGCCGGGCTCGCGTGCCCCGGCACCGGACCCCGCTCCCTGATCCGGCCCGATCCGAACGAAAGGCCCTGGATCCTCAGAGCTCGGTCGCCGCTCGCCGGGTCAGGCCGTACTTCGACGCGACCGAGTTCCACAACCCCGACGCCTCCTGCTTCGCCTGGCTCGCCTCACCGCTCTTCACGGTGGCCTGCTGGAACTCGGAGGTGTTGGTCCGGGCCTTGCCGTGCTTGCAGAACTTCTTGCCGTTCTTGGCCTGGCCGGCCCACGCGGCGTAGTGCTCGTCGGCGGCGGCGGACGCCTGCCAGGCCTTGGTGAGGGAGGCGGTGAGCCGTTCGTGGTCCGGCAGCTTGTCGACGCTCAGCCCCTGGAGCCGGGTCACCAGATCACGGCGCTGCTGGGCGGCACCCTTCAGATCGGTCATGGCCTGGTCCAGGTCTGTGCACTTCTTGGTCTTGTCGACGGCCCCGATGACCGCGGCACGGCTGTTGTTGCTGTCGGCCAGGAGCTTGTCGAGCGCCTCGGCCTGCGGCTTCGCCGGATCGGCCGCGGCCTGCGCGGAGGGCTGGTCGGCGGGCGAACTCGCGGCCGCCACCGGCTGCTTGTTGTCCTTGCCCTTGTCGTCGCCACCGCTCATCAGCGCACCCGCGCCGAGGCCGACGACCGCGCAGCCGACGACGACCGCCGCGATGAGCGTGACGTGCGCCGGTCTCTTGCGCGGTGCGGCCCGCCCCTGCGGCTCGTCGTCCACGGGCTGGTACTGCGGCTGCGGGGCCTGCGACGCGTGGGGCGGCTGCGGGGGCCGGTAGGCCCCCTGGTGCTGCTGTCCGGGGTCGAACTGGGGCATCTGCTGGGTGGCGCCCGCGGACTCCTCGTTACGGAACAGGTTGTCGAACTCGGCGGGCGGCTGCCGGTCGCCGGGGGCCCCGGGCCTGATGTCGTACGGGGCGCCGCCGGGGACCGGCGGGATGTACTGGGTCGCTTCGGCGTCCCCCCCGTGTCCGGGCCGCTGCTGCTGGTACGCCTGTGTCTGGGGCTGCGGGGCTCCGTGGGTGAGGAACTGGGTGGCCTCGGCGGGGCTCCCCGGCGGGGATCCGGGGGGCACCGGCGCGATGTACTGCGTGGCGTCCGCGTCCCCGGCCATGCTCATCCCGGGCACGGCCTCGGGCGGCAACGGTTGCGCGTACGGCTGTTGGGGCTGGTGGTGCTGTTGTTGCTGGGGCTGTGCGGGGGGCAGCGGCTGGGCGGCCTGAGGCTGTCCGTACGCCTGCGCCGGCTGCCCGTACGCCTGCGCCGGCTGCCCGTACTGATCGACACCCTGCCCGTACGACCCCTGCGGCTGCGACGAGGCGTCCTGGTGCGTCGCCTGCGGCCCCCAGGGCTGCCCCCACGGCTGGCCGCCCGCCGGGGCGGCCTGATCCGCGGGCCCCCCTGGTATCCAGGGCTCACCGCCACCCGCGGGCAGCACGACACCTTCGTGCGCGGGCCGTACAGCAGGGAGCTGCGGCTCGTCACCCTGTCCGCTCTGCGTCACCGGGACTCCTACGTGTAAACCTACGGAATCGTCGGCTCACGCTACCGGGTGGCTGCCGCCGTTCGCCAAGCGCGTGTGGTCACTCACGACCCCTTCACACGAGCTGTAACACGCAGCGCCCTCAAGACGCAGTTAAAGGGGCACCCGAACGCGATCCCCCGGTCCGGCCTCCCCGTCACGCCGCCTGGAGCTCCAGCCGCGCCCCGAACTCCCGCACCGCCGCCTCGTCCTCGTAGGGCACCAGCCGCTGCTGCAGATCGTCCAGATACTCCGCGCCCCGGCTGGAGCGGACCGACGCCAACAGCTCCATCGCCCGAGTGCCCGTGTGGCAGGCCTGCTCCACCTCGCGCAGCTGGACCTGGGCCGTGGCGAGGAGCACCAGGCCGATGCCGCGACGGCGGGTCCGGGACTCCGGGTGGCCGTCCAGGGACTCCTTCGCCCGGCGTGCGGCCGCCTCCGCCTGGCCGAGGTCGCGGTGGCAGTGCGCCAGCTCGTCGGCGAGGTAGGCGTGGTCGAAGTGGGCGATCCAGTCGGGGTCGTCGCCGGCGTCCGGTTCGGCGTGCTCCATGGCCGTCAGCGCCCGGCCCGTCACCGCCTGGCAGGTGCGGGCGTCACCGAGCAGCGCGTGTCCGCGCGCCTCCGCCGCGTAGAACATCGCCTCCGCCCTCGGGGTGACCCGCCCGCGCGCGCCCTCCTGCGCGGCCCGCGCCAGTTGGGCGATCTCGCGCGGATTGCCGAGCTGCGCGGCGAGATGGCTCATCGACGCGGCCAGGACGTAACCGCCGTACGCCCGGTCGCCGGCCGCCTGCGCCAGGCGCAGCGCCTGGATGTAGTAGCGCTGCGCGAGACCCGGCTGGCCCGTGTCGATGGCCATGTACCCGCCGAGTTCGGTGAGCCGGGCGACCGCCGCGAACAGTTGCCGGCCGACCGATTCGCGGTACGCCCCCGAGAGCAGCCCGGAGACCACGCTGTTCAGGTAGTGCACCAGGACCGGCCGCACGTGTCCGCTGCCGAACCGGTGGTCGAGATCGACGAGCGCGGCCGTCATCGCCCGCACCGCCGCCACGTCGGACATCCCGACGCGGGCCCCGGCGGACCGTGCCACCTGCGGGTCGGCGCCGGTGATCAGCCAGTCGCGGCTGGGTTCGACCAGCGCCGAGGAGGCGACCGTCGAACCGGACAGGAAGTCGCGGCGGCCGACGTCGCTGCGCCACAGCTCACAGACCTGCTCGATCGCGCCGATCACGGTCGGGGCGAACTGCAGGCCGACGCCGGACGCCAGATTCTTGCCGTTGGCCATGCCGATCTCGTCGATCGTGACCGTACGGCCGAGCTTGCGGCCGAGCGCCTCGGCGATGATTCCCGGTGCCCTGCCGCGCGGTTGCTGTCCACGCAGCCAGCGGGCCACGGAGGTCTTGTCGTACCGCAGGTCGAGCCCGCGTTCCGCGCCGACCATGTTGACGCGGCGGGCGAGGCCGGCGTTGGAGCATCCGGCTTCCTGAATGAGTGCCTGGAGCCGTTCGTTCGGCTGGCGGGCGACGAGAGGCCTGGCTGCCATGTTTCCCCCTGAGGCCGCAGTGATCGATGAGCGGATCAATGCCCGGCAATTGCACGGAAAATGCGCACATTCATCGTGATCGTCAGGTCCGTCGTATTCCTTGTCATTCGTGTCGGCATACGGTCGGCATACGTGCGTCATAGGTGTCGGCATATGACAGAGGCCGACCGTTCCGAAGGTGCCCGTAAGGGGCTACCCGCCCGGCCGGGCACCGCCTCACGCGCGCCCCCGCCCATGCATCCGTGCGCCCCGTATGCCGGATCGGTACGCCGTGACCGCGCTCACCACGCCCGTAACCCCGCGTGGTGACAGTAGTTGTGTTGTGCGTGGAAGAGCCCATCGGAGCCGAAGAGCCCATCGTGATCACTGAAACCGCGCAGGTCCCCCGGCAGCGGGGCGAGCAACTGCTCGACGCCGCCGTGCGGTACGCGGAGGAACGGCACTGGGACGTGTGCCCCGGCACCTGGCTGGAGGCCGCGGAGGGGGCCGAGCGGTGCTCCTGCGACGACGCGGACTGCGCATCCCCCGGCGCCCATCCCGCCGGAGCCGACTGGGCGGGCCGGGCGACCGGCAGCGGTGCCGCGGCCCGCCGGATGTGGTCCAGGCACCCGGAGGCGTCGATCCTGCTGCCCACCGGCCGCGCCTTCGACGCGATCGAGGTACCGGAGTCCGCCGGGTTCCTGGCGCTGGCCCGGATGGAGCGGCTGGGACTCCCGCTCGGGCCCGTCACCCGCACCCCCGACCGGCGGATGTACTTCTTCGTCCTGCCGGGCACGGCGGCCAAGGCGGACGATCTCGTACGGGAGTTGGGCTGGCGGGCCGCCTCGATCGACCTCGTCGGCCGCGGGGACGGCCACTACGTGACGGGGCCGCCGACCCGGGTCGGCGGACGCGGGGCGGTGCAGTGGGCCCGCCGGCCCACCCACGCCAACCGGTGGCTGCCGGACGCGGAGGAACTCATCAGCCCGCTCGCGTACGCCTGCGGGCGGGAAGCGGCCGATGCGCGAGAACGCCTTTCGTAGAGCGCCCTTTCGTAGGGTGGTCCCCATACACGGGGACACCGAAAGGCAGTGCAGACCATGCAGGACGGGACACAGGCGGACAGAGCGGTACGAGCCGGGGCCGCGGAAGAGGCGGGCGACGCGCGGACGGCGCCGCCCGCCGTTCGCGCACAGGGGCTGTGGAAACGGTTCGGGGAGCAGACCGCGGTCGCCGGGATCGATCTGGAGCTGCCCGCGGGCAAGTTCATCGGTCTGGTGGGACCCAACGGCGCGGGCAAGACCACCACACTGTCGATGGTCACCGGACTGCTCCGCCCCGACCAGGGACTGATCGAGGTCGGCGGCCATGATGTGTGGCGCGACCCGGTCGAGGTGAAGTCCAGGATCGGTGTACTCCCGGAGGGGCTGCGACTCTTCGAACGCCTCTCGGGACGCGAACTCCTCGGGTACACCGGCAGATTGCGCGGGCTGCCGGGCGCCGAGGTCGACAAGCGCGCCACCCAGCTCCTCGATGTGCTCGACCTGGCGGGCGCCCAGCACAAGCTGGTCGTCGACTACTCGACCGGCATGCGGAAGAAGATCGGGCTTGCGGCGGCGCTGCTGCACAACCCCGAAGTACTCTTCCTGGACGAGCCGTTCGAGGGCGTCGACCCGGTGTCGGCGCAGACCATCCGCGAGGTTCTCGAGCGGTACACCCGCTCCGGGGCGACCGTCGTCTTCTCCAGCCATGTGATGGAGCTGGTGGAGTCCCTCTGCGACTGGGTGGCCGTCATGGCCGCCGGCACGATCCGGGCCCAGGGAACCCTGGAACAGGTACGCGGTGAGGCGTCCTCGCTGCAGAACGCCTTCCTCGAACTCGTCGGCGCGGGCTCCCGGACCACCGGCGAATCCCTGGACTGGCTGGGCGGCGACCGATGAGCGTGCTCGACACCCCAGTGGGCACCGCCCCCGGCCGGGACACCACGCGCGGCGGTGGCGAGGGGCTCGTCCCCGTCTTCGTACGGCTCAAGCTGACCCTGCTGCGCAACGGGCTGCGGCAGTCGACGGGCCGCCGGGCCGCGTACATCACCTCCGTCGTCGTCACCCTGCTGATCGCGGCGGGCCAGCTGATCGGGCTGATCGCGCTGCGCGGGCACGCCCACGCCGGTTCCCTCGTCGTCGCGCTGGCCGGCGTGCTGGCGGTCGGCTGGACCGTGATGCCGTTGTTCTTCCCCAGCGGTGACGAGACCCTCGACCCCAGCCGTCTGGTGATGTTGCCGTTGCGGCCGCGCCCGCTGATCGCGGCGCTGCTGGTGGCGTCGCTCGTCGGGATCGGTCCGCTGTTCACGCTCTGCCTGGCGGCCGGTTCCGTGTTCGCGGTGGCGCACGGGGCGGCGGGGGCGGTGTTCGCCGTGGTGGCCGCGCCGCTCACACTTCTGCTGTGCGTGGCGCTGACACGGGCCGTGGCCACGGCCAACACACGGCTGCTGACCTCGCGCAAGGGCCGCGATCTCGCGGTGCTCAGCGGGCTCGTGATCGCGGTGGGCTTCCAGGTCGTCAACTTCGGTGCGCAGCGGCTCGGCCGGGCGGGCGGCCTCGCCGCGCTCGATCCGGTCGCGGACGTGCTGCGCTGGCTGCCGCCCGCCTCGGCGATCGGGTCCGTGGACGCGGCGTCGCAGGGCTCGTACGGGCAGGCCGCCGTACAGCTGCTGCTGTCCGTGGCGGCGCTGTTCGCACTGTTGTGGCTGTGGCAGCGGAGTCTGGTGAAGCTGATGACGGCCCCGGACGGCTCGACCCTCGCCGCCGGGCCGGGCCGCGAGAAGTCCGGCAGGAACGGCTCGGGGCTCGCCGCGCTGCTGCCCGCGGGGCGTACGGGGCCGGTGCTGGAACGCAGCCTGCGGTACATCGCACGCGACCCGAAGACCAAGGCCTCCTGGGTCACGGCGCTGGCGATCGGGCTGATCGTGCCGATGTTCAACGCGTTGCAGGGCACCGGTTCGCTCTACTTCGCCTGCTTCGCCGCCGGGATGCTCGGCATGCAGATGTACAACCAGTTCGGGCAGGACACCTCCGCGTTCTGGATGGTGACGCTGACGATCTCCTCCACCCGGGACGCGTACCTCGAACTGCGCGCGCGGGCGCTGGCGTTGCTGCTGATCACGCTGCCGTACACGGTCCTGGTGACGGTGGCGACCGCGGCGGTGCTCGACGACTGGGGAGCACTGCCGGGGGTCATGGGCCTTTCGCTCGCCCTGCTGGGCGCGATGCTGGCGACGGGGGCGGTGGCGTCGGCGACCTTCCCGTACTCGATCCCGCAGGACGGCGCGTTCAAGAACGTGGCACCGGGGCAGGCCGGGCTCGCCTGGATCTCGATCTTCGGCGGCATGGTCTCGGCGGCGGTGCTGTGCGCGCCGGTGATCGCGGTGACGATCTGGCTGCGCGTCGCCGGTATGGATCCGTGGCTGTGGCTGCTGCTGCCCGCGGGGGCCGGGTACGGGGCACTGATCGCCTGGACGGGGCTACGGCTCGCCGCGCCCCGCACGGCGAACCGGCTCCCGGAGATCCTGGCGGCGGTCAGCAAGGGCTGAGAGAGGGGCGGGCGGGTCCCGTGCCCCTCTCTTGCGACGGGTACGGGCTCGCGTCCTGCGCGAATACGGGCTCGCGGTCGCTTACGCGGACACGGGCTCGCGGTCCTCTACGCGGACACGGGTTCTCGGTCGTCTACGCGGACACGGGCTCGGGGTCCTCTACGCGAATACGGGCTCGCGGTCGTCTACGCGGACACGGGCTCGCGGTCGTCTACGCGGACACGGGCTCGGGGTCCTCTACGCGGACACGGGTTCGCGGTCGCTTACGCGGACACGGGTTCGCGGTCGCTTACGGGGATACGGGTTCTCGGTCGTCCTGCGAGTCCTCGGCGAACTGTTCCAAGAAGGGTTCGACCGCCGCGCGCCAGCCCTCCGGCTGGTCGTAGTGGACGAGGTGACCGGCGTCGGCCACCTCCGCGTACTGCCCGCGCGGCAGGACGCGGACCATCTCCTGGGCCTCCGCCCGGCCCAGCTCGCCGTCGAGGCCGCGGAGCACCAGGGCCGGGCACCGGACCTGTGCCAGCTCCTCCCAGTGCGCGTCGAAAACCCAGGTCGCGCGGGACTGGAGCATCTGGCGGCGGGAGAAGAGGGGGCGCCAGCCGTCGGCCCGCTCGGTCATCACCTCGGCGAAGAACTCGCCGCGGGCCGGGTTGGGCCGCTCCACCCAGGGGTCGTCCTCGCCGAACCACTTCCGTACGTCGGAGAGCGTCGCGAACGGCACCGGCCAGGACGTGAACCAGTCCTCCCACTCCCGCTGCGAGGCCGCGCCGAGCGCGGAGACCCGCATGTCGCAGATGACCAGCGCCCGGACGAGATCGGGGCGCTTCGCGGCGAGCTGCCAGGCGGTGAGCGCTCCCATGGAATGGCCGACGAGGGTGACGGGGGCGAGGCCGAGCTGTTCGATCGCCGCCTCGACGTCGCAGACGTACGCCTCACGGGTGTACGGGCCTTCGGCCGGCTTCTCGCTGCGGCCGTGCCCGCGCTGGTCGAGGCCGACAGCACGGTACCGCTCGGCGAGCCAGCGGGTGGTCGAGGCCCAGTGCGCGGCCCGGCCCATCAAACCGTGGAGCAATAAGACCCCTGGGGCGCTCTCGCCCTCCGTGCGCCCCTTGGGCGGGTCGGCGAACTCCCAGGCCGCGAGGCGTACGCCGCCGGTCCCGGTCACATCAATGCGCCGCACCATATGTCCTGGCACCCCCTTCTGGTCCTCGATCACCGCTTGATCCCGCGTGGTCACCGCGTGGTCACACCACAGCAGACTATCGAACCTTTATTCGAAAACCGGGTTCCGACGTCCAACACCCCTCGTTCGAGTGACCGGCGCCAAGGATTGACCGCGGCCTCGGAGGGGAGATCTTCATCGGGAGGCGGGCCACTCGGGGATGAGGGCCTGTGGGGACCGACCCTGGGAGCTCGGGGCTCCGGGTCGGAACAGGGGAGGACAGGCCCCGGC
>NZ_JBHVFF010000017.1:0-50172 GCF_042801895.1 Streptomyces sp. NPDC057543
CCGCCGCGCCGGGCCACGTCGCCATAGGACCAGCCCTGCTGCTCCAGCCGGCTCTTCACCAATTCCTGCAGTGCATTGGCCACGCGAGGGATTCTCTCCAGTCAGCGAAGGGTTGACGCGTACGGGCGAGGCCGAGTCTATCCCGGACGAACGTGAAAGGGCGTTCTCGGAATCCGAGAACGCCAAGGTCAGCGACCTGATCGCGCATGCGCCGCCAGGGACTCGAACCCCGGACCCGCTGATATTGAGAGTCAGCTGCTCGGCCACTGATCGACAAGCAGGTCGGGTGCCGTGCGCAGTCAGGAAAATTTCAGGGAGGCCCTGCCAGCGTGCCGTTCCATGACAACCGACACGACTGACACATATACGCCGGGCACGCGCTCCCGGGCGCGGCAGATGCTGAACAAGGTCCCGGAAGTGACCCTCTACTTCTGGGTGATCAAGGTGCTGTGCACCACCGTGGGCGAGACCGCGGCCGACCTGCTCAACGCCAATCTGGGCATGGGGCTGACCAACACCTCGTACCTGATGAGTGCGCTGCTGGTCGTGACCCTGTTCTTCCAGTTCCGGGCGCGTGCGTATGTGCCGGGCCTGTACTGGCTGACCGTGGTCCTGATCAGCGTCGTCGGTACGCTGATCAGCGACAACCTGACCGACAACCTCGGGGTTCCGCTCCAGACCACGACCGTGGTGTTCGCGGTGGCGCTCGCCGTCACGTTCGTCGCCTGGTACGCGAGCGAGCGGACGCTGTCCATCCACTCGATCCGGACGACGCGCCGTGAGGCGTTCTACTGGCTGGCGATCCTGTTCACGTTCGCGCTGGGTACGTCCGCGGGCGACCTCACGGCGGAGAAGCTGAACCTGGGGTACTGGCTCTCCGCGGTCGTGTTCGCCGCGCTGATCGCGGCCGTGGCGCTCGCGCACCGCACGCTGGACTTCAACGCGGTGTGGTCGTTCTGGATCGCGTACGTCCTGACCAGGCCGCTCGGCGCCTCGCTGGGCGACTACCTGTCGCAGCCCACGGCGGACGGCGGGCTGGGGCTGGGCACGGTCGGTACCAGCATCCTGTTCCTCGTCGTCATCCTCGGCCTGGTCGTCTTCCTGACCCGGACCCGGCGCGATGTGGCGCAGGACGGTGCCGTCGAGACGGCCGGCGCGCGGGGAGTCAGCCCGCGGGAAGGGTGACGACGAAGCGTGCGCCGGGGGCCGCGGCGTCCAGCGCGATGTCGCCGCCCGCGGCCCTGGCCAGTCGGCGGGCCAGGGCCAGACCGAGCCCCGCGCCGTCGTGTCCGTCCTCGGGGCGGGCGCGGCGGCCGGGTTCGAAGAGCGAGGCGACGAAGTCCTCGGGGACCCCGGGGCCGTCGTCGGACACGTACACCGTGACCTCGCCCGCGCTCGCCGCGCAGGTGAGGGTGATCGAGTGGGCGGCGTAGCGGCGGGCGTTGTCCAGGAGCGGCGTCAGGATGCGCTCGGCGACGTCCTGCGAGACGCCGATGCTCACGTCGGGGGGCGGTGTGCCGGGTGGTGATGTGTTGGGCGGTGGTGTGCTGTATGCCGCGACGGTCACCGGCGGGGCCGCGGGAAACAGGGTCGCGTTGCGTTCTGCCAGGCCGTGCGCGACGTCGGCGAAGCGGGAGCGGCCAGGGGTCTGCGCGTTGCGGGTACGGACCTCCGAGAGCAGTGAGTCGCAGATCTGCTGCATGGTCGCGGCGGCACCCGCGATGGCCTCCAGGGAGGTCTCCCGCTCCTGCTCGGAGCGCGGGCGTCCGGTCAGCCACTCGGTTTCGGCGGCGATGCGGGCGAGCGGGGTGCGCAGTTCGTGGGAGAGCTCGGCGGCCTGCTGCTGCTCGTGGCGCAGGACGGCGGCCAGCCGGTCCAGCAGGGCGTCCAGGCTGGTCGCGAACGCGGCGAGTTCGGCCGGCCGGTCCTCGGCACCGAACCGTTCGGGGGCGCCCGCGGCGCTCCACCGGTTCGCCTGCTCGCTCATCGACGTAACGGGGCGCAGGGCCCGTCGTACGACGAGGCGGGTCAGCAGATAGATGGTGGCGAGCAGGAGCACGGCCAGTGCGATCGAACCGACCAGGGCGGTGTCCGCCGTACTGCGGTACGGGTCGAGGCTCACGGAGCTGACGACGGTGCCGGCCTGCGTGGGCGGGTGCCCCGGCCGGGCGGGGGTGTCGACGGGGAACGCGTACAGCCGCCACGACCCGGGGCCCTCGGTGTCGGCGAACGTCTCGCGCCGCCCCGCGAGCCGGGCCGCCCGGGTCTCCAGGCCGGCGGGTGCGGTGGGCGGCTTCTCGACCACCGTGCCGCCCTGGAAGATCCAGACCCCTACGTCCAGGGCCCGGTCCTCGGTCGGCTCCCGGACGACGAGCCGGCCGTCGGGGCGCACGTCCACCGTCGCCGCCACGGCCTCGGCGCGGGTGCGCAGGACGTCGTCGGCCTGTCCGTGGAGCCGGTTGTCGAGGGCGATGTTGAAGACGATGGTCAGGACGCCGACCCACAGCGCACTGGCGGCGAGGGCCATCAGGGCGAGGCGGCCGCGAAGGGTGCGGGGGGTGAAGTAGCGGTTCATCAGCCGAAGCGGTAGCCGATCCCGCGGACGGTGCTGATGGTCTGCGGGCTGTCCGCCTCGCGGAGCTTGCGGCGCAGCCGGGTCAGGTACTGGTCCAGGGTGTTGTCGCTGACCTGCGCCCCCTCCGGCCAGCCCGCCCGCAGCAGAGCCCGGCGGCGCACCACGCTCCCGGGGCCGGACATCAGGCACGCGAGCAGGCGGAATTCGGTCGGCGTCAGGGCCACGGGCCGGCCGTGGACCGTCAGCTCGTGCTTCATCGGGTTCAGCCGCATCGCGCCCGCGCTGTCGGCGAGGGCGCTGTCGTGGTGACCGGTGCGGTTCAGGACCGCACGGACACGGGCTGCGAGCTCGCTGAGGTGGAACGGCTTCACCAGGTAGTCGTCGCCGCCCGAGGCGAAACCGGAGAGCCGGTCGGTGAGATTGCCGTGGGCGGTCAGGAAGATCACCGGGACGGTGACCCCCGCACCGCGCATCGCCTGGCACACGTCGCGCCCGTCGGAGTCGGGCAGCCCCACGTCGAGCACGACCGCGTGCACCGACTCGTCGACGGTCTTCAGGGCGGTGGCGCCGTCGACGGCGGTCACGACGTCGAAGTCCTCGTCGCGCAGGCCACGAGCCAGGACATCGCGCAGGCCGTGGTCGTCCTCGACGACGAGAATGCGTGCAGCGGTCACCCGGCCAGTATTACCCGGTCCGCACGCGCGTTCAGGTTCTGTTCAGGTGGCGTGCGACACCATCGGGGCGTGGCCGGGGCGGAGCAGTATGTGCGGACGGACCGGCGCCGCCCGGTCGCGGTAGCGTGACGGGGTGGCGCACATCGTGGTCATCGAGGACGACCCGGCGATCGGCAGCCGGCTGGTCGCCACCCTGCGGGTGCTGGGCCACGACAGCCAGTGGTGCCCCGACGGGGCGAGCGCCCTCGCCGTCACGGAGCGGCGGCCCGCCGCCGATCTCTTCCTCGTCGATCTGGGGCTGCCGGACATCGACGGTTTCGAACTCTGCCGCAGACTCCGTGAGCGGGCGCCGGACGCCGTGCTGGTCGTGCTGACCGCACGTACGGCGGAGATGGATGTCATCCAGGCGCTGGAGTGCGGTGCCGACGACTACCTGACCAAGCCGTTCCGGCTCGCCGAACTCCAGGCCCGGGTCACCGCCCATCTGCGGCGCGCGGCGCCCCACACGAACGGCAGTGCACCTCATCTCCGTGTCGGGGCGCTGGTGATCGACCGGTCGGCGCGACGCTGCACCACCCCGACCGGCGAGGTGGAACTCAGGCCCCGCGAGTTCGACCTGCTGGTGCGGCTCGCGGTCCACCCGGGGCAGGCGGTGAGCCGGGAGGATCTGATGAGCGACGTGTGGGACGAGAATTGGTTCGGCCCCACCAAGACCCTCGACGTCCATGTGGCCGCCCTCCGCCGCAAGCTCGGTGACCAGGTGCGCATCACGACGCTGCGGCAGTTCGGGTACCGGCTGGAGGAATCCACCGGGCCGTGACCGCAGCGGGGTCATGAGAAGCGGTGGCCGTAGTCGGGTCATGAGAAGCCGTGACCGAGGCCCGGTCGTGAGAAGCCGTGACCGTAGTCCGGTCATGAGCGTGACCGTAGTCCGGTCATGAGAAGGGGCGTGCCGTGCGTCGTCGCATTCTGAGAGCGACCGTTCTCGCCGTGGCGTGCGCGGTGCTGCTCTTCGCGTTGCCGCTCGGTTACGCGGCGCTGCGGCTGTACCAGCAGGACGAGGAGCGGGAGGCGCAGTCGCTGGGCGAACAGGTCGCACTCAGCCTGCCCGAGCGGATCACCGCCACGGGCGACCCGATCGAGCTGCCGCCCGTCGAGTCCGGTACGGACATCGCGGTGTACGGGACGGGCGCCCACCGCGTCCTCGGGACGGGTCCGGGCGCGGGTGATGCCCCGGTACGGGAGGCGGAGGAGGGCCGGGTCGTCACCCGGCAGATCGGCGGCAGCCTGGTCGTGGCCGTTCCCGTGGGGGGATCGGAGCAGGTGCGGGCGGTCGTACGGGTCGCCTCACCGGCCTCCGAGCCCTTGCGGCGGGCCGCGCTGACCTGGGCCGGGATGCTGGCGCCGGCGGCGGTCGCGGTGGGTGGGGGCGCCCTGCTGGCCGTGCGGTCGAGCAGGCGGCTGGCCCGCCCGCTGGAGGAGCTGGCCGGGGTCGCCCGGGAGATGGAGGGCGGCGATCTGACGGCCAGGGCGGAGCCGTCCGGGCTTCCGGAGCCGGACGCGGTCGGCCATGCGCTGGCGCGGGCCGCTGCCCGTGTCGATGAACTCCTGCGCCGGGAGCGGGCGTTCAGTGCGGACGCCTCGCATCAGCTGCGTACGGCACTGACCGGCGTACGACTGGAACTGGAGATGTCCCTCGCGGCCGGTCCGAACGCAGACGTTTCGGACACTGATGTGGTGGAGGGCGGTGCGGATGCCGGTGCGGGTGCCGGGTCACGTGCGGCCGTCCGCTCGGCCCTGGCGCAGCTCGAACGCATGGAAACCACCCTGGACGATCTGCTCGCCCTCGCCAGGGACATACCCGAACGGGCGCCGCTCGACCTCGCGGCCCTGCTCGCCCGTGCCCAGGAGGACTGGCACGGGCCGCTCGCCGCACAGGGGCGGCGTCTGAAGATCATGGTCGACGACGCACTGCCGCAAGCGCTCGGCTCGCGGCGGGCCGCCCGCCAGATCCTCGACGTACTGCTCTCCAACGCGGCGACGCACGGTCGGGGCACGGTGACCGTGCACGCGAAGGCGACGGCCGGGGTCGTCGCCGTCGGTGTCGAGGACGAGGGGGACGGCATCCCGGAAGCGGGTACGGACGGTGTCTTCGAGCGGCGGGGCGGTGAGGGAGGCCGCTCGGGCGGTGATGCCGCGCAGGGTGGACCGGCCGCCGGAAGCCATGGGATCGGACTCGCGCTGGCCCGGTCACTGGCCGAGGCCGAGGGCGGGAGGCTGTTCGTCTCCCGGCCCCGGCCCCGGCCCCGGTTCACCTGGCTCCTGGCGGCGTCACCGGTGGAGGAGCAAGAAACCTCACAGCTCCCGTAGTTCGGTCAGCGGAGGTCTGCGTGCGTGCCGCGCCGCCGCCCAGGCCGCCGCCGCCAGCGTGGCCGCGGTGACTCCGGCCAGCGCGATGAGATACGCCCACGGCACCGCGACCTGGTCCGGGGGCGGGTCGAAGACCCCGGAGAGCACCTTCACCAGCATCTGCGACAGGGCCCATCCCACGACCGCACCGGCCGCGCCACCCGCCACCGCGACCAGCGCCGCCTCGCTCCACACGAACCCGGACAGTTGCCGGCCCCTGGCCCCCAGCACCGAGGCCAGCGCCAGCGTGCGACGCCGTTCGGCCAGGCCCAGGGCCAGGACGAGACCGCCCGCCGCCGCACCGATCACCAGGGCGAAGCCCAGCTCGACCCGGGTGAGTCCGGCGAGATCGACCGCGGTCAGGCTGGAGCCGACGACGGCCTGCGACGACGGCAGATCCGTGACATGGGCGCTCGGGCCCAACGCCTTCTTCGCCAGGTCCGCCACCTGGCGCTGGCCGGTGCCCCCGGTGTCGGCGAGCAGTGTCCCGGCGGCGCCGCTGCCCGTCGTACGCGCGATGTACGAGGCGTTGGCGATCAGGAAGCTGTCCTTCGGGGCGGTCGGGAACTCCTTGACGACACCCTGGAAGTGGAAGGGGATCGTACGCAGTTGACCGGTCCGCGCGTCGGTCAGGCGCAGCCGCACCTGATCGCCGGGGTGCAACTGGAAGTCGTGCGCCGTCTCCGCGCTGACCAGCAGCCCGTCCGGGCGCTGGGCCAGGCGGTCCATCAGGGACCGTGCGGTGCCGCCGGAGAAATAGGCGTCCTGGAGCCGCCCCGCCGACACGATGCTCGCGGGCCGTACCCCGTACAGATCCTGCAAGTCGGCGCCCACATAGGCGAACCGGTGCTGGAGCGGTTCCACATGCCGTACCCTCGGCACCGCCGCCAGCTTCGCGGTGTCCGCCGCGGAAAGGGTCGGCTGGGTGACCGTGACATCGGCTCCATTGGTCAACACCGCGTCCACCGCTGCCTGTTGGCGGTACGTGGAGTTGAAGACGCCGGTCGACACGGCGAACGCGCAGGCCAGTGCCAGCAGCACCACCGAGCGGACCACGGTGCCGCGCTGCCGGGACAGGCCGGCCGCGACCGTGCCGGACAGGACCCCGGCCGCCGGGCGGAACAGCCGGGCGAGGACCGGCCTGCCACGGCGCAGCAGCAGATCCACCAGCAGCCACGCCACCACCGCGCCGCCCGCCCACAGCAGCGCCGGACCGGCGAACGCCCAGTAGTCGACCGACAGGGTCGGGGTGCCTTCGGGCGCCAGGACCAGGGCGTAGTTGGTGCCGCTCGTGGCGCGGAAGACGGCCAGCGAACCGGCGAGCAGGCCGAGTCCCAGCACCCACCACGCGGTACGCGGCACCGTGCGCCGCTCGACCGCGGTGCGCCCCGAGGCGATCGTGGCCCGGCGGGCGTCGTAGCGGGCGGGCACCAGCACGGTCGCCGCCGCGACGAGGGCGCCGACGACGCACGCAATCAGCATCCAGGACAGCGGAATGCCCGTGCCGTGGAAGGCCCAGCGGTCCACCAGCGTGGCCAGCCCCAGACCACCGGCCGCGCCGAGCACCGCGACCACGGCCGCCTCCACACCGGCCAGGCCCATCAGCCGGCCGACGGTCGCACCGCGCGTCCGCAGCAGCGCCTGCTCCTTGCGGCGACGGCCCGCACCGGACTGGGCGACCGCCCAGGTCAGGGCCGCGGCCAGCACAGCCCCGGGCACGCCGAGGAAGAGGAACAGCAACTGTGCGTACAGGGCGTCGGACCGGGCGGCGTCCAGGACCGAACCGAGATTATCGCCGACCAGGCCGGTACCGGCGAGCCGCACCTCGGCGTGGTGTGCGTTGCCGGTGGCCGTGGCGTACGCGGCGGCCGGGTCGGACGGCAGGGAGTGGGTGCGCAGGGTGTGGATCTGCGACTGCACCAGGTCGGGGCGGGCCGAGGCGAGCGGACCGAAGACGGAGTCCCAGGTCTGCCGGGGCATCAGGACGACATTGTCCGGCGGCGCGGAGGGCTGCGACTGGGGCGGGGCGCCCACCTTCTGGAACAACGAGTCCGCGAACGGCAGATCGACCACACCGGCCACCTTCACCGGCACGGGCGGCAGCCCGCCCGCCCGCTCGATGGTGACGGTGTCACCGGGGGCCGCGTGCAGATTGGCGGCGGTCTGCTGGGCGAGGAGCACGCCCTGCTCCCGGCCGGCCAGCAGCCGGATCTCGCCGGGGAACGTGGCGGCGTAACCGGGAGGCAGACCGAGGACCGAACCCGCGCCGGTGTTCTGTGTCGTTCCGCCGGTGTGCGCGCCCAGACCACCGGTTCTTGCGTACCCGACCGGCAGGGCCGCCCTGGTGCCGGGCAGGTCCCGTACGGTGGAGAGCACGTGCTGTGCGTCCGCGCCGGTGGTCACCTCCACCTGCCAGTCCACGGACACCGAACGCACCGACTGGGACGTCATGGTGGCGCGGGTCGTGGACAGGAAACCGCCGAGCGCCGCGAGCAGCGCGACGGCGACCATGACACCGAGCGCCGTCCCGATCAGGCGTCCGCTGCGCACCCGCAGCAGGCCCGCGAGCCAGATTCCGATCATCGCAACTCACGTTCCCGGTCGGGGGTTTCGGGCTGTACGAGACGGCCGTCGGCCATGTACCAGCGCTCGTCGAGGGCGCCCGCCACCCGGGCGTCATGGGTGGTGATCAGGACGGCCGCGTCGAGCGAGTCGGCGGCCGACAGCAGCACCTCCAGCACGTGCCGGGCGGTCTCGCGGTCGAGCTGGCCGGTCGGCTCGTCGGCCAGGATCAGCCGCGGCCGGCGGGCCAGCATCCGGGCGACCGCGACGCGTTGCGCCTGACCCGCGGACATCTCGTCCGGGAGTTTGGCGGCCAGCGTGCCGAGCTCCAGCTCGGCCAGGGCGGCGGACGCCCGGTCGGCGACCTCGTCCGCCGTGAGGCCGTCGATGAGCAGGGGCAGGGAGACGTTCTCCAGGGCGGTGAGCGGCGGCAGCAGGCTGGGCCCCTGGAAGACGACCCCGATGTCCCGGGCCTGCAGGATGTCCGCGCCGCCTTCGGGGTCCGTGGTCAGCCCGGGGTGGTCGACCGTACCGGCCGTGGGCCGGTCGAGGGCCGCCATCAGATGCAGCAGGGTCGACTTGCCGGAGCCGGAGGGGCCGACCACGGCGATCCGCGCACCGGTGGGGACGACGCAGTTCGCCCCGTGCACGGCGACGACGGCGTTCGACCCCGAGCCGTAGGTGCGGGCCGCGTCCACACAGACGACGAGCGGCTTCTCGGACATGGGACCGGCGCCGGTCATCGCACCCACCTCCCGTCACGCAGCCGGAGCACCCGGTCGGCGACGGCGGCCACCGCGCGCGAGTGGGTGACCAGGACCATCGCCGTGCCCGCACGCGCGCGTTCGCGCAGCAGCGCCAGGACGCGGCGCTCCGTCTCCCCGTCGACCTCGCCGGTCAGCTCGTCCGCCAGCAGGACGGCCGGGTTGTTGGCCAGCGCGACGGCCAGCCCGGCGCGGGCGGCTTCACCGCCCGACAGCTGCCGGGGCAGTGCGCCCGCCCGGGGGGCGATGCCGACGTCCCGGAGCAGCTCGTGCACTTCGGGGCGGTCCGTGCCGCAAGAAATTCCCTGCACCAGCCGGATGTTGTCGCGGACGGTGAGGTGATCCAGCAGGTTGCCGGACTGGAACAACACGCCGATGAAGCGGGCACGGAGCCGGCTGCGCAGGTGTTCTTGCTGGTGGGAGAGGCGTTCACCGGCGACGTGCACGGTGCCGCCGTCGGGTTCGTCGAGTCCGGCCAGACAGCTCAGCAACGTGGTCTTCCCGGAACCGGAGGGACCGGTCACCGCGACGATCTCGCCATTGTCGACCTGGAGTCCCACGCCCTGGAGCGCGAACGTCTCCTCCTCGCCCGCGCGGAAGAACCGGTACAGGGAATCGGCGGTGAGCCGGGGCGCGGTCATCATGCCCACCGGAAGGAGTCCGTCACGATCTGCCAGGGATCGACGTTGTCGGCTCCCACGGCACCGGACAGGGTCAGCACAACCTGGGTGCCGTTCTGCCAGAACGCGTACCGCTCGACATCCTGGCGGACGCTCTTCCCGGTCACCTGGTCGGGCGCCGAGTCGGCCCGGTAGGTGGCCAGCACGGCGGTTCCGCCCGAGCGCTTCACTGTGCCGACCTTCTCCACCGTGACGTTCTTCGCGCTGCGCCCGACGGCCGGCAGATCGACCGAGCGGACCGACTGGACCGTAGGCGCCTTGTCCGCCGGACTCCGGTCGATCCGGACGCTGTTGAACTTGTCGCTGAACACCGTGGCCCCGCCCACCTGCTGACGGGCCCACCCCTCGGGCACCTTCACCGTGTAGCCGCCACCGGACGGCGACCACGCGACGTACACCTGGTCGTCGGGGATGTCACCGGCCGGATTCACCTCCTTCGGAGGCGCGACCGTGGTGGAGGACGACGAGTGCGAGGAACCGGACGAACCGGAGGAGGAAGAAGAGGAGGAACAGGCCGTGGCCCCGGTGACGACCACAAGGCCGGTCACCACCGCTGACAAGGTACGACGCATGGGGAACACCTCTGCGCGAGCGAAGGAGCCGACCGGAATGCCGCCTCCGCTCCGACGCTAGAAACCCACCGGCCAGCGCCGTGGGTGTCGAGGGTTAGCGGGGGGTTAACGCCGGGAGGGTGTCCGGGTGTGGCCCATCGCCTCGGCGTCCACGTTGCGCCCCTCGACAGGCTCTACGTCCCCGATCCGGTCATCGTGGAGTGCGAACTGATCATGGCCGCCGACCCGGAGACCAGCGATCCGACGGACGCGTCGGACGCGCTGCTCATCGTCGAGATCACGGCGAAGGGAAATGCTCGGGACGACCGGACGAAGAAGTAGCGCGCCTATGCGCGCGCGGGCGTACCCATGTACCTGTTGATCGACCGGTTCGACACGCGTGGCGCGATGGCCACCCTGTTCACCGAGCCGAACGAGGACGGGACGTACAAGCACTCCGACCCGGTGCCGTTCGGGAAGCCGCTCACGCTGCCGCAGCCGTTCGGGACGACGCTCACCGAGGAGTTCCCGGTCTGAGAGGGCATGGAAGTGGGCGGCACCCGGCCTTCGGGGTGCTGCCCACTTCCATGTGCCGGGGTCAGACCCCCGCCGGTTCCTTCGCCGGGGTGCCGGGGCCGGCCGTCGGTGCGGCCGGGCTGCCCGTGACGGGGACCGCGGAGGCCGCCGGTTCCCGGGAGACGTTGAACTCCGTCAGCAGGTCCTTGCTGAAGCCGAAGAAGTACGTCGCGAGGAATCCGGCGAAGTAGCCGACCAGCAGTCCGCCGCCGTAGATCGCGATCGTGGTGCCCAGGCCGTGGTTGCCGTCGAGGAGGGGGAACAGGGCCCAACCGGACGGGCCGATCGCCGTGGAGCCGACCTTGTCGCCGAGCTGGTTGAACAGGCCGATGAAGCCGCCACCGAACGCACCGCCCACGCACGCCGTGATGAACGGGCGGCCCAGCGGGAGGCTGACGCCGTAGATCAGCGGTTCGCCGACGCCCAGCAGACCGGCCGGGAGTGCGGACTTGATCGTCCGGCGGATCGACTCGTTGCGGGGGAGACGGAAGTAGACGGCCGCGGCCGCACCGACCTGGCCGGCGCCCGCCATCGCGAGGATCGGGAGCAGGACCGTGTAGCCCTGCTGCTCGATCAGTGTGGTGTGGATCGGGATGAGCGCCTGGTGCAGGCCCAGCATCACCAGGGGCAGGAAGAGACCGCCGAGCACGAAGCCCGCTCCCGCGCCGCCGTTGGAGAGCAGCCAGTCGGCGAACGTACCGATGGCGGTGGAGACCTCACCGGCCACGTACATCAGGCCGAAGATCGTCACCAGACCGGAGACCAGGACCGTGAGCGTCGGCGTGACCAGCACGT
Source organism: Streptomyces sp. NPDC057543 (assembly GCF_042801895.1). Lineage (NCBI taxonomy): Bacteria > Bacillati > Actinomycetota > Actinomycetes > Kitasatosporales > Streptomycetaceae > Streptomyces > Streptomyces sp. NPDC057543. The sequence continues at coordinate 11,587 of NZ_JBHVFF010000017.1, forward strand.
CCAGGGCCTCGGGCACCCAGCGGCGGCACCACTTCTCCACGTACACCGCCAGCACCGCCGCGCCCAGCGCACCCAGCACGCCGCCCTGGCCGGGGGAGAGCTTCTGGCCGAACGCCTCGATGTTCGCGACCCCCGGGAAGACGATGATCGCGGCGACCGCACCGCCCAGGATCGGCGTACCGCCGAACTCCTTCGCCGTGTTGAAACCGACGAACACGGCGATCAGCGCCATGAATCCGGACGCCATCGCGGCCAGCGCGGGCGTGACCGAGGTCAGCCAGCCGAGGTTCACCAGCAGGCCGTTGAGACCGGCGATGATGCCGCAGCCGATGAGTGCCGGGATCAGCGGGACGAAGATGTTCGCGATCCGGCGCAGGAACAGCTTGAACGGGGTGGCGTTCTTCGCCTTCCGCGCCGCCTTTATCGCTGCGCCCTGGGCGGCCAGCTCGTCCGCCGAAGCGGCGGGGGAGGGCGAGGGGGTCGGGGAAGCGGCGGGGGAAGCGGGGGCGGTCGCCGGTTCGGGGGCCGCTGCCCTGCCCTCTTCCACCAGCTGCTCGAACTCCGGGGTGACCCGGGCCACGGTGCCCGGGCCGAGGACGATCTGGTACGTGTCGTCCTCGACCACGCCCATGACTGCGGGCACCGCCTTCAGGGCCTCGTCGTCGACGAGCGAGCGGTCGTGCAGCCCCAGCCGGAGCCGGGTCATGCAGTGGGCGATGGAGCTGACGTTCGCGGCGCCACCGACGAGCGGAAGGATCGCGGCGGCGGTGGCGCGGTTCTTGTCTTCTGTTGCCATGGTGCGTGGTGCCTTGCTGTGCGGGGGTACGGGGTGGAGCCGGAGGGTCAGGTGGTGCGGGGGGCGGCGGCGAGGGCGGCGCGGAGGTGGCCGCCGGACGCGGTCAGCAGGGTGGCGGCGGTGGGGCCGTCGACCTGGCCGAGGATGGTGAGGATGGCGTTCTTCACCTCGCCGTCGGTCGCGGCGAGCGCGGCCTCGATCTCCTCGTCGGACGCCCCGGTGGCGAGCGCGACGATCCGGCGGGAGCGGGCGCGCAGCTTCTCGTTGGAGGCACGGACGTCGACCATCAGGTTCCCGTACGTCTTGCCGAGCCGGATCATCGTGATGGTCGAGAGCATGTTGAGGACGAGCTTCTGGGCCGTGCCCGCCTTGAGCCGGGTGGAGCCGGTGAGCAGCTCCGGGCCGACGACGACCTCGATGCCGTGCTCGGCCGCGGCGCCCAGGGCGGAGTTCGCGTTGCAGGACAGCCCGATGGTCAGCGCGCCCTTGGCACGGGCGTGTTCGACGGCCCCGATCGCGTACGGCGTACGGCCGGAGGCGGAGATGCCGACCACGGTGTCGTCCGCGGTGAGGTCCAGCGCGTCGAGGTCGGCGGCGGCCAGCTCCTTGCTGTCCTCGGCGCCTTCGACGGCCTTGACCATCGCGGACGGGCCGCCCGCGATCAGGCCGACGACCTCGGCGGGGTCGGTGTTGAAGGTGGGCGGGCACTCGCTGGCGTCCAGTACGCCGAGCCGGCCCGCGGTGCCGGCGCCCGCGTAGATCAGCCGGCCACCGCGGGCCATGCGTTCCGCGGTGCCGTCGATCGCGGCGGCGATCTCGGGCAGCCGGGCGCCGACCGCGGCCGGGACGGACCGGTCCTCGCCGTTCATGATCCGGGCTATCTCAAGGGTGTCCAGGCGGTCGATCTCGGCGAGCTCGGGCCGGAACGCCTCGGTGGTGAGCGTTTCGAGCTGGGCGCGCAGCTCCCCGTATCCGTCGGGGGTGGTGGTGTCGGCGTCGGGGGTGGAGGTCATGGAGAGCGGCTCTGCTTTCTCGGTTGCGTACTCGTACGGCTCTGCGGGTGGGGGTGCGGGTGCGGGGTGGAGGTCGGTTCGGGGCGGGGTCAGCGGGGGCGTGGGGTGTGGCGGTGGGCCAGCGCCTCGTAGGAGGCGGCGAGCGCCGGTGCGGCCGTTTCGTATGTGCGCTGCGCCACGCCTATGAACAGGCAGTCGACGACGAGCAGTTGGCTCGTACGGCTCGACATGGCGGCGGGCCGCAGCTCGCTCTCCCGAGCGGTGGACGTGGTCAGCACGTGGTCGGCGTACTGCGTCACGGGGCCGTCGGGGCGGCCGGTGATCGCGATCGTCGTCGCACCGCGGTCGAAGGCGACCCGCAGCGGCTCGATGACGTCGACGGTGGAGCCGGAGTGCGTGATCGCGATGGCGACATCGCCGGAGCGGAGCTGCACGGCGTTGGTCACCGCGAGGTGCGGGTCCGTGTGGGAGTGCGCGATCAGGCCGATACGGGCCAGCTTCTGCGCCAGGTCCTGGCCGACGAGGGAGGAGGCGCCCACGCCGTAGATGTCGATGCGCCGGGCGGTGGCGGCGGCGGCCACCGCGGCGCCGAGCTGGACGGTGTCGAGCCCGGCGGCCGTGTCGGCGAGGGTCTGCTGCTCGTCGTAGGCCAGCTTGGCGACCACATCGGCGATCGGGTCGTCGACCGCTATGTCCGCAGTGACGGAGGGAGCCCGGCCCGACTGCTGGTGCGCGGCGAGCCCTGCGAGGGCGAGGCGCAGATCGCGGTAGCCGGGGTAGCCGAGGAGGCGGGCCGTGCGGACCACGGTCGCCTCGCTCGTGCCGGTGAGCTCGGCGAGACCGGTGACCGTGAGGGCGGCGCAGCCGGCGGGGTCACCGGCGACGGCCTCGGCGACGCGCTGCATGGAGCGGGTCATGGACGGCGCGAGCGTACGCACCTTGGCCGCGAGAGCCGCCGGGGCGGGCGGGGAATCAGCGCTGAAACTTTCCTTCAGGTCATTGGTCACATTTGAAAGATATTTTCAACCCTGTGGCCCGTCAACCCCCCTTTGGTCCCTACCTCTGACAGCGCGGAAAGGGCGGGGGCGGGCGCGAGAGGCGGGTTCGTGGGCGGGTGACAATGGGCCCATGGAGATGAACCCCCTGGAACAGGCGTTGCACACGGCCCGCGCGCTGGTCATGGCCGATCTCGCCGCCGGTGACGTCGCCGATGCCGGGATCGTCTCGCTGGTCGAGGACGCGGTGACCCACCGCCGCTGGTGGGTCGAACAGTGGCCCGACGGTGTCTCGTTCGTCGTCGGTCTCGTCGCGCAGGACGTGCAGGACGCGTTGCTCGAACGGCACGGACGCTGGCCGCTCTGCCCGGTCTGCGACGCGGGCGACCCGCACGCCCTGGACGTCGAACCGGAACTGGGCCCGGACCCGCACTGGGTCTGCACCAAGGCCGCCGTGGCCGTCGCGCCGGTCGGTGCGCTGAGCGGGATACTGCGGCGGTGACGGTCTACATCGACCCGCCGGACTGGCCGGGGCACGGGCGGCTCTGGTCGCATCTGGTGAGCGATGTGTCCTTCGACGAGCTGCACGCCTTCGCGGCTTCCATCGGCTGTCCGCCCCGCGCGTTCGAGCGGGACCACTACGACGTACCGGAATCGCGGTACGAGGACGCGGTACGGGCCGGGGCGCGGCAGATCGGTTCGAAGGAACTCGTCCGCCGGATCACGGAGGCGGGGCTGCGGCGGCCGAAGGGGCGTCCGGCCCCCCGGAGCTGAGGGGCCGCACACACCGGCAGCGCCGGCCCGGATGAGCCGGACGGTACGCATGCCGGCCCGGACGAGCCGGACGGCACCGACCATCCGCCGGATCACGGAGGCGGGGCTGCGGCGGCCGAAGGGGCGTCCGGCCCCCCCCGGAGCTGAGGGGCCGCACACACCGGCAGCGCCGACCCGGACGAGTCGGACGGTACGCATGCCGGCCCGGACGAGTCGGACGGCACCGGCCAACCGCCGGATCGGTCAGACGACGGGGGCGCCCACCTCCGCCGCCTTCGCGGACGTCACGGACGCCCCCGACAACGCAGCAGCCGGCGCCCCGGTCACCCGGCGCGACCTGCCCCCGCCCTGCAGCCGCAGCGAGAACACCACGGCCACCAACGCCAGCACCGTCATCGCCGCCCCCGCCCACGCGGTCGCCCCGAAACCGAAGTCCGCGTCGATCACCGTGCCGCCCAGCCAGGGGCCGCCCGTGTTGCCCAGGTTGAACGCGGCCGTCGTCGTCGCGCCGGCCAGTGTCGGGGCGGCGCCCGCGACATTGAACATCCGGGCGTTCAGCGCCGGGGCCGTGTAGAACGCCGACAGGCCCAGCAGGAACGAGAGCCCGACCGCCGCGACCTGGTTCGACGCGAACAGCGCCAGCGCGACCAGGAAGACGGTCGAGGCCGTGATACCGCTCATCAGCACCCCGAAGAGATGCGCGTCCGCGACCCGGCCGCCGATCGTCGTACCGACCAGCGCACCGATCCCGAACAGTGCGAGCACTGTCGGCACCCAGCCCGAGTCCAGCCCGGCGACATCCGTCAGCAGCGGCGCCAGGTAGCTGAACGCGCAGAAGACACCGCCCGCGGCGAGCGCCGTGATGACGATCGACAGCCACACCTGCCGGTCCCGGTAGATGCCCATCTCCTGCTTGAGCCGCGGCTTCTGCTCCGGCAGCGGAATGCGCGGAATCAGTGTGGTCACCCCGACCAGTGCCACGGCTGACGCCGCACCCACGGCCCAGAACGCCGACCGCCAGCCGAGGTTCTCACCGAGGAACGCACCCAGGGGCACGCCCAGCACATTGGCGATCGACAGACCGCCGATCATCACGGCCATCGCACGAGCCCGCGCGTTCACCGGCACCATCGCGATGGCGACCGCGGCCCCCACCGCCCAGAACCCGGCACAGGCGAAGGCGCTCACGACACGGGAGGCGAAGAGCACCTCGTACGTCGGAGCCAGCGCGCCCGCGACCTGACCGAGGCCGAAGACGGAGATCAGGCCGATGAGTGTGGTGCGGCGCGGCAGCCGGAGCGTGGCCACGGCGAGCAGCGGGGCGCCGATCACCATGCCGATCGCGAAGGCGGATATGAGAAGTCCGGCACGGGGGATCGACACGTTCATGTCGTCGGCGATGGGCGGCAACAGCCCGGAGAGCATGAACTCGCTCGTACCGAGAGCGAAGACCGAGAGACCCAGGATGTAGACGGCAAGGGGCATGCGAGGGCGGCGAGCGGCAGAGTCGGACACGACAGCTGCCAACAGCGATCACGGACCTCGCATTCCCCGCTGCCGCAGGTCGGGTCAGTGGCTGAGCAGCTCCCATTCGGTCAGCAGGTTCTGCCGCGCCCTCGGCTCCCAATGATCCGCCCCGTGCGGCGTACGGAACAGCCGTGGCAGCCCGAGGAGTTGACGCAGCACCGTCGCCCGCCCCTCCCGGAACGCGTCGTCGGGCACGAAGCCGTACTCCTCGCGCACCTGCGCCGCGTATGCCGCGTACTCCCTCGGGGTCGCCGCCAGGATCGCCAGATCCGCGTCGCACAGCACCTCGCCGTTGGCGTCGCCCTCCGCCGGATCGTGGGTGACCGTGAGCCGGACGAGCCGGGCGACCTCGGCCGTGACACCGGCCGGTACGCCTGCCTCCGGCAGGGCACGCTCGGCGAGTGCGGCGCTGCGTTCCTCGTTCTCGGACCGGTCGGGCCGGTAGACCGCGTCGTGGAACCAGGCGGCGAGGCGTACGGCATCCGCGTCGGCCGCGTACCCGGCGAGCGTGTCGATGTGATCGAGCACCGCGGTCAGGTGCGCGATGGTGTGGTACCGCCGCTGCGACTCGGCCCAGCGCGTCAGCAGGTTGTCGGCGTACGGCGCCGGATCGGGACCGGACGCCCCGCCCCGGGCACCGAGGAGCGCCTCCTGCCAGCGGTCACGGAGAGCGGCGGCCCCCGGGTCACTGCTTTCGCGCGAGCTGTCAGTCATGGGACGACCCTAAGGGCTGTCCCGTAGTCCCTGGCGGGCGCACGACGACAGCTACGGCACCTCGCCCGCGTTGTCGGAACGCACGAATACAGCCAGTATGCGAGCGCCCCTCCGCCTTGCGATGCACCGCATCCGACGCCGCGCGCTGATCCACCAGGGATTACGGGACGGCCCCTAGCCGGGGAATCCTCCCGGTATCCGGGGCTCCGCGTCAGGAGCCGGACGGTCGCCCGGCGGGTGGGTGGGGGTGCTTACGAACCTGACACTTCGGGTCGTGAGCCTCACGTTCACGCCTCGGGGGTACCCCCGAGGCCGGAGACGGAGAGTGCGGGCCGGCGGCGCGCGGCCGGGCATTTCGCTCGTGAGGTGGTGCGTGCCACGGCCACGCCCTCCTGGTGGTCGACGTACTCACCGGTCAGCCCGAACCCCGGCAGCTGGGCGTGCAGCCGGGGCCACCGCTGTCACGCCGCCATGCGCAGCCGCAGCACCCGGTGGTGTTCCTCGACGACCATCCGACGACCGGGGGCTGCCCGGTCGTCGGTGGCGTGCGTGAAACCGCACTCGCGGGCGCGGCACAGGCGGTGCCGGGAACGCGGGTGCGGTTTCGCGAGGGCGGGCCGAGAATCGGTCCTACGCGGCCTTGAACCCCCGCAGCCGCAGCGAGTTGCCGACGACGAAGACCGACGAGAACGCCATCGCCGCGCCCGCGATCATCGGGTTCAGCAGCCCGGCCGCGGCGAGCGGGAGGGCGGCCACGTTGTAGGCGAAGGCCCAGAACAGGTTCGTACGGATGGTTCCGAGGGTCCTCCGCGACAACCGGATGGCGTCCGCCGCGGCCCGCAGGTCGCCGCGGACCAGCGTCAGGTCACCGGCCTCGATCGCGGCGTCCGTGCCCGTGCCCATCGCCAGGCCCAGGTCGGCCTGGGCGAGGGCGGCCGCGTCGTTGACCCCGTCACCGACCATGGCGACCGAACGGCCCTCGGCCTGGAGGCCCTTGACGACGTCGACCTTGTCCTCCGGCATGACCTCCGCGTACACCTTCTCGATCCCGACCTCGGCCGCGACCGCCTCGGCCACCGCCCGGTTGTCGCCGGTCAGCAGGATCGGGGTCAGGCCGAGGGCCCGCAGCCGCTCGATGGCCTCCGCGCTGGTGTCCTTCACCGCGTCGGCGACGACGAGCACCGCCCGCGCCTCGCCGTCCCAGGCGACCGCGATGGCCGTCCGCCCGGCGGCCTCCGCCTCGGCCTTGTGCCGGGCCAGCTCCACCGGCAGGTGGATCTCCCACTCGGCGAGCAGCTGCTCACGGCCGACGAGGACGGCGTGGCCCTCGACGACCCCCTGGACGCCGAGGCCCGCGACGTTGGTGAAGTCCTCGGGGGTGGGCAGGTCGGCACCGGTGCGTTCGGCGGCTCCGGCGGCGACGGCGTGGGCGATGGGGTGCTCGGAGGAGTGTTCCAGGGCGCCCGCGAGCCGCAGTACATCGTCCTCGTCGGTGCCGTTCGCCGTGTGCACGTCCAGCAGGGTCATCCGGCCGGTGGTGACCGTGCCGGTCTTGTCGAGGACGATCGTGTCGACGCGGCGCGTGGTCTCCAGGACCTCGGGGCCCTTGATCAGGATGCCGAGCTGGGCGCCGCGCCCCGTACCGACCATGAGGGCGGTCGGGGTGGCGAGGCCCAGGGCGCAGGGGCAGGCGATGATCAGCACGGCTACGGCGGCGGTGAACGCGGCCGTCAGGCCCGCGCCGTTGCCGAGCCAGAAGCCGAGCGTGCCGAGCGCGAGGGCGATGACGACGGGGACGAAGACGGCGGAGATCCGGTCCGCGAGACGCTGGGCCGCCGCCTTGCCGTTCTGCGCGTCCTCGACGAGCTTCGCCATCCGGGCCAGCTGGGTGTCGGCGCCGATCCGGGTCGCTTCGACGACGAGCCGGCCGCCCGCGTTGAGCGTGGCCCCGGTGACGGAGTCGCCGACGCCGACCTCCACGGGCACGGACTCGCCGGTGAGCATGGACGCGTCCACGGCCGACGCGCCCTCCACGACGGTGCCGTCCGTGGCGATCTTCTCGCCGGGGCGGACCAGGAACCGGTCTGCGACCTGGAGGTCGGCCGTCGGCACGATCACCTCACGGCCGTCGCGCAGCACGGTCACCTCCTTGGCCCCGAGCTCCAGGAGCGCCTTGAGGGCGGCGCCCGCCTTCCGCTTGGAACGGGCCTCGAAGTAGCGCCCGGCGAGGATGAAGGCAGTGACTCCGGCGGCGGCCTCCAGATAGATGTTCCCCGCGCCGTCGCTCCGCCCGATGGTCAGCTCGAAGGGGTGCGTCATGCCGGTCATCCCGGCGGTGCCGAAGAACAGCGCCCACACCGACCACAGGAACGCCGCCGAGGTGCCGACCGAGATCAGCGTGTCCATCGTCGCCGCGCCGTGCCTGGCGTTGGTCCAGGCGGCGCGGTGGAAGGGCCACGCGGCATACGTGACGACGGGGGCCGTCAGGGTCAGCGAGAGCCACTGCCAGTAGTCGAACTGGAGTGCCGGGACCATCGACATCGCGATCACCGGCACGGCGAGCACCACGGCGGTGAGCAGCCGCTGCCGCAGGGGCCGCAGCTCGTCGGTCTCCGCGGCCCCGGGGTCTTCGCCCTCGACGGTTGCCGGGGGCGCGGGCTCGTGCGCGGTGTAGCCGGTCTTCTCGACGGTGGTGATCAGGTCCTGTACGGAGACGTCCTCGCCCCGGTAGCTGACCTTGGCCTTCTCGGTGGCGTAATTGACGGTGGCCTCGACGCCGTCCATCCGGTTGAGCTTCTTCTCGATACGGGCCGCGCAGGAGGCGCAGGTCATGCCGCCGATCGCGAGCTCGACCTCTGCGGTGGTGCCGGTACCGGTGCCGGTACCGGTTGTGGCGGTTTGCGCGGACACGGTGTCCTCCCTGGCGGAGTCGTTATACCCCTAGGGGGTATGTCTTGCAGGTTCAGGTATACCCCCCACCCCTATAAAACGCAAGGGTGAATATGGCATCGGGGTCCGGGGCGTGCGTGTCCGTCCGGCGCTCGCTCACCGGAAGCGCGTCTGACCTCACGTATCTTCACGTCACATTGAGGCTGCGCCTCCGGCCGACCGCCCCGTAGGCTGGTCATTGGACTAGACCTATTGCCGCTTCCTGGAGGATTGGGATCACATGAGCAACCGTGCAGTCCTGGAGGTGATCGCTCTCGACGCGGAGGACGCGGTCGCTGCCCAGGCGGGTGGTGCGGACCGGCTTGAGCTGGTCACCGACATGGCGGCGGACGGCCTGACCCCGTCCCGCGCGACCTTCGCGGAGATCCGGGCGGCGGTGGACATTCCACTGCGCGTGATGCTCAGGCTGGAGGACGGCTTCGCCGCAGGCGACATCGACGAACTCGTCGCCAGGGCGCGCGAGCTGCGGGCGGCGGGCGCCGAGGAGTTCGTCATGGGCTTCCTGGACGCCGAGGGCCACCCGGACCTGGTCGCCGTCGAACGGCTCGTCGCCGAGCTGGACGGCTGCCGCTGGACCTTCCACCGCGCGATCGACCGGGCCGCGGACCGGGACGCCCTGCGCAAGCGACTGGCGGACATGCCCGGCCTGGACACGTACCTCACCGCGGGTTCGCCCAAGGGCGTCGACGACGGCATCCCGACCCTGCTCGCCGAGGCGGCCCGCACGGGCGAGCCCGGCTACGAGCCGCGGATCCTGGTGGGCGGCGGACTCCGCCTGGACCACCTGCCGGAGCTGCTGGACGCGGGCATCGACGCGGTGCACATCGGTGGCGCGGCCCGCCCGCACGGCTGGTCGGGACCGGTGGACGTGGCGGCGGTACGGGAATGGCGCGCGGTCCTCGACGGGTAGCGGTGCTCGACGCGTAGCGGGGCGGGGCGGGTCGCCTGCGGCGGGCTGTTCCCCTGCCCGCCCCTTCCCGTAACCGGGGGCGTTGCCCCCGGGCCTCCGCTCCTCAGACGCCGGAGGGGCCTGCGGGTGCCAGCTCGCCCGGCAACCCCGCCGCGTGCACCAACGTCAGCCCCGACACCGCACGCGTCAGCGCCACGTACAGCCGCCGCAGCCCCGTGCGCTCGTCGGGCTCGCCGTCGACCACCGCGGCCGGCTCGTCCAGCACCACGTAGTCGTACTCCAGGCCCTTCGCCAGCGACGCCGGGACCAGGGTCAGGCGGGATTCGGCGGTCGTCTCCTCACCGGGGGAGAGATACGCGTGCCCCGCCGCGGTCAGCGCGTCAGCCAGCGCCGGAATCCGCGCGTCCGCCGCGATCAGTCCGATCGATCCCTCGTGCCGCAGCGACTCCTCGCACGCCGTCAGCACCGCCGCGTCCAGCTCCGCCGGACCGGCCACCTCCCGTACCTCCAGCGAACCCGGCGACTCACGCACCGACTCCACCGCCGCGAGGCCCGGCGAGATCACCGGCAGCAGCCGTGACGCGTACGCGATCACCTCGCGCGGCACACGGAAGCCCGCCGTCAGCTCCTCCACCACCGCGTCCGGCTTGCCCAGGTGGTGCAGTGCCTGCGCCCAGCTCTCCGTCGACCACGGCGTCGTGCCCTGCGCGAGGTCGCCGAGGACCGTCGCCGAACCGGTCGTGCACCGGCGGCCAACCGCCCGGTACTGCATGGGGGACAGGTCCTGCGCCTCGTCGAGCACGACATGGCCGAGCGAGTGTGTACGCGCCACCAGGTCGCTCGCCTCGTCGATCAGCACTGCGTCCGCCGCCGACCACTTCGCCGACTTCACACTCCGGACGGGCTTGGTCCACAGGATCGTCTTCTGCTCGTCCTCGGTGAGCAGCCCCGCCGCGTGCGCGGCCAGGAACTCCGCGTCGACGAGCAGCCGCAGCACCAGCTTGGCCGGTTCGACGGCAGGCCAGATCGCCTTCACGGCCGCCTTCACGGCGGGGTTGCGGGCCACCGCGTTCTGCACCCGGTCGTCGGGCGCCTCGCCCGCCTCCTCCATCCGCACCAGGACGGAGTGCGCGATCCGCTGCGGAAGCGCCTCGTGGGCGGCCCCGTACCGCATGTCACGGGCCAGGAGTTCGGTGACGATCTCCTCCAGCTCGTACGCCGGCACCCGCCAGCGGCGCGAACCGCGCACCACCATCACCGGCTCCGTCGGCGGCGTCACATGCGAACGGATCGCCCGCCGCAGCACCTCCGCCATCCTGGCGTCGCCCTTGACGACGGCGGCGGCCGCCGAGTCCGTGCCGCGCACCTCGATGCCCGCCGTCACCAGATCGTCGACGGTCGCCTGCTTCACCTCCAGCTCACCGAGGGCCGGGAGCACCTGCTCGATGTAGTGGAGGAAGGACCGGTTCGGCCCGATGACCAGCGTGCCGGTCCGGGCCAGGCGTTCCCGGTGGGCGTAGAGGAGGTACGCGACACGGTGCAGGCCGACGGCCGTCTTACCGGTGCCGGGCCCTCCCTGCACGCAGACCGTCCCGCCGAGACCGCTACGGACGATCTCGTCCTGCTCCGGCTGGATCGTCGCGACGATGTCACGCATCGGACCGACACGCGGTCGTTCGATCTCCGCCTGGAGGAGCTTGCTGGTCTGCGCGGCCTCGGTGGGGTCGCTGAGGTGCTCGTCCTCGTACGCGGTCAGCTCACCGCCGGTGTAGCCGAAGCGGCGGCGCCGGCCGACGTCCTGGGGATCCTTCTTGGAGGCCCGGTAGAACGGCTGCGAGACGGGGGCACGCCAGTCGATGACCATCGGGTCGCCGTCGGCGTCATGGACGTGGCGGCGCCCGATGTAGAACTGCTCGCCCTCGGCGCCCTCGGCCTGCTCGGCGCCGACCCGGTGCAGATAGTCCAGGCGGCCGAAGAAGAGGGGGGTGTGGGCGAGATCGGCGAGGGACTTGATGCGCTCGTCGATCTGGGCCTGCAGGACGGCCGCGTTGACCCAGTTCGCGGTGACATCGCGGATGTCGAGGGCTTGGGCGTCCTCACGCATGGCGCGCAACGCGGAGCGGGACGCGGCGAGATGGGCGCGTTCACGAGCCAGGGGATCGGTGGTGGTGTCGCTTTCGTGTTCGTGCGCGGGCACGGTGTTGCCTCCGGCTTTTCAACGCAGGACGGCGGACCGCACCTCGCCCCCGGTTACGGCTCGGGGGTGACGCGGTCCGCTCGGGGATCGATCACGGGGTACGCACGCGGGTGTACGTACGGCTGTCGGCCGGTTTCCGTCCGGTCGGCGGCGCTCCCCCGGCTGCCGGCGACGGCCGGTACCACGGTGCGGGAGGCGGGCAGACCGGCGATTGTATCGACCGCCCCCGTCGGGGTCGAACGGATTTGACGCCCGTCCGACACCGGGCTCATTCCGGTCCGCCGCCGGGTCCACCCCGTAGGGGACGGCGTGCGACCGGAGACCGACGGCACCGCTCCCGGATTCCGTCCGAGGATCGATGCCGTCGCGGGCCTGGCGCAGGACCATGGATCACATGAGCACAGTCACCCTGAACCCCCGCAGGACCGGCCCCGCGCACGGCGCGACCGCGGCCACCGGTCACCGGCACAGCCACCGCGTCGGCGACGCCCTGCGCGCCGCCAGGGTCTATGCCCGCGCCGCGTTCGGCGTGGTCGTCCTCGGCGAGTACGCGGAAGAGGCGGGCGTCCGCCGCCGCGAGCACTGAGTACGCGCCACCTCCCCGCCTGAGTCCCGGTATGAGTAGATGACCGGAGGCGGCGCGGCCCCGCGCCGCGATGGGGTGGCGGCATGGAGCGCAATCACGTTCACGCCATCGCCGTCCCGCAAGCCCCGGTCGGCTCCGTCCCGACGCGTCCCGTCGCCCCCAAACGCGGCCCGAACGCCTGGATCGTCCCCATGCTCGCCACGGTCCTCTCCTTCTTCCTGACCTGCCTCGGCATGTTCGCCATCGGCTTCGCGGCGATGGCCACCGACAGCTGCGGCCCGGACAACTGCCCGTCGGACATCACGGTTCCCCTGGGCCTCATGGGCTACGGGCTGTACGCGGCCCCGTTCGTGACGCCGCTCGCCCTGATCGCCGCCTGGGTGCTGCCGCGGCGTCGCGGCTGGGCCGTCGCCCGCCGATGGGCAGCGGTGATCGCGGTGCTGCCGGGGCTGACGGCCGTGGGCGGCCTGGCCCTGCTCCTGACGCTCGGAGGCTGACCCGTCAGGACAGAGCCTTCGCCGTCCGGGCCCTCGCCTGCCGGCCGTGTTATTGCGTACGCCACGACTCCGGGCCTGTTCGTCACATGGGTTCTGCCATGGCGCTCGCGCTGGACCGCGGCCCGTCGACGGGCCGCGGCCTTCGCGCTGCTGCCGCACGCGGTGATCGCGGCGGACCTGCTGTCGCTGCTGCTCTTCAGCAACTGACCCGCGTACGCGGACCGGTCACCGGCCTCAGCTGTCGGCCAGCAGCTCGTCCGCGTCCACGATCCGGTACGCGTACCCCTGCTCGGCCAGGAACCGCTGGCGGTGCGCCGCGAAGTCCTGGTCGATCGTGTCGCGGGCGACCACCGAGTAGAACCGCGCCTCGTGCCCGTCCGCCTTCGGCCGCAGCACCCGGCCGAGCCGCTGCGCCTCCTCCTGGCGCGAGCCGAACGTCCCCGACACCTGGATGGCGACGGTCGCCTCCGGCAGGTCGATGGAGAAGTTCGCGACCTTCGACACCACGAGGACGCTGAGCTCGCCCTCCCGGAACGCGTCGAAGAGCTTCTCGCGCTGGGCGTTGCTCGTCTCGCCCTTGATCACCGGGGCGTTCAGATGCTCACCCAGCTCGTCGAGCTGGTCGATGTACTGCCCGATGACGAGGGTCTGCTCACCCCGGTGCTTGCGCACCAGCGCCTCCGTCACGTTCCGCTTCGTCTCGGTCGTCGCACAGAACCGGTACTTCTCCTCGGTCTCCGCGGTCGCGTACGCGAGCCGCTCCGAGTCCGTCAGATTGACCCGCACCTCGACACAGTCGGCGGGCGCGATGTAGCCCTGCGCCTCGATCTCCTTCCACGGCGCGTCGAACCGCTTGGGCCCGATCAGCGAGAAGACGTCCGACTCGCGTCCGTCCTCACGCACCAGCGTCGCGGTGAGGCCGAGGCGCCGCCGGGCCTGCAGGTCGGCGGTGAACTTGAAGACGGGCGCGGGCAGCAGATGCACCTCGTCGTAGATCACCAGACCCCAGTCACGGGAGTCGAACAGCTCCAGGTGCGGGTAGACGCCCTTGCGGCGGGTCGTCAGCACCTGGTAAGTGGCGATGGTGACCGGCCGGATCTCCTTGCGCGTACCGCTGTACTCGCCGATCTCGTCCTCGGTCAGCGAGGTCCGCTTCACCAGCTCGTGCTTCCACTGCCGGGCCGAGACGGTGTTCGTCACCAGGATCAGCGTCGTCGCCCTGGCCCGAGCCATCGCACCGGCCCCGACCAGCGTCTTCCCCGCACCACAGGGCAGTACGACCACACCCGAACCGCCGTGCCAGAACCCCTCGACGGCCTGCTTCTGGTACGGCCGCAGCGCCCAGCCGTCCTCGGCCAGGTCGATCGGGTGCGCCTCGCCGTCGACGTAACCCGCGAGGTCCTCGGCGGGCCAGCCCAGCTTCAGCAGCGTCTGCTTGATCTGCCCGCGCTCGGACGGGTGCACAGCCACCGTGTCCGGGTCGATCCGCGCCCCGACCAGCGGCTGGACCTTCTTCGAGCGGAGGATCTCCTCCAGCACGGGCCGGTCGGTGGAGGTCAGCACCAGACCGTGCACCGGATGTTTGGACAGGGTGAGGCGGCCGTACCGGGCCATCGTCTCGGCGATGTCGACGAGCAGCGCGTGCGGGACGGGATAGCGCGAGTACTGCACGAGCGCGTCGACGACCTGCTCGGCGTCGTGCCCGGCCGCGCGCGCGTTCCACAGCCCGAGCGGGGTCAGCCGGTAGGTGTGGATGTGCTCGGGTGCGCGCTCCAGCTCGGCGAAGGGCGCGATCGCACGACGGCAGGCATCGGCCTGGTCGTGGTCGACTTCCAGGAGCAGTGTCTTGTCGCTCTGGACGATGAGGGGTCCGGTCACGCGCGTCGGCCCTTTCTGCTGCGGAGACGGCCGGAACGGCCAAACGTCCAGTGTGCCGCATGTGCGGGCCATGGTGGGGTGTGCTGCTCGGCACAGCGGCGTACGGGCTACGAGCTCCGGGCTCCGGACCTCGGACCTCGGGCTCCGGACCTCGGACCTCGGGCTCCGGACCTCGGACCTCGGACCTCGGGCTCCGGGTTCCGGGCTCCGGACCTAGTGTGCGGCGTCGTCGGCCAGTTCGGCGACGCCGGTGATCCGGTGCAGGGGATAGGTGCGGACCTCGTCCGCCGTGTGGTCGTACGCGGTGACGAAGCCGCCCTCGACCCGGACCGGGGCGATGACGCGCTGACTGGCCGCCCCGTCCGCGTTGACGTAACCGATCCAGAGCGCCGACCCGGTCATCGCGGCGGCCTGGACGGTGGCGAGGGTCTCGGCCGGGGTGGTACGGGGCAGGGCGCCGGCCGGTGCGTCGGGGGCGTCGGCCGGGTCCTTGCGGACCACCGTGGCGGCCGTGTCCCCGGCGCGGATCGCCCGTACCGCCGCGCCGAGCAGCGTGGCGTCCGGGACCGGAGGGCCCTCCGGCACCGGGGCGGGGGCGGTGCGCGGCGGGGTACGGCGGGCGCCCGCGCGGGTGATCAGGACGTCGCCCTCGGCGGACTCGGCCGCCGGGGCGTAGCCCAGCTCGCGCAGCCCGTCGAGCAGGGACGCCGGGTCGACCTGGGCGGCCAGGGCCGTCGGCGCGAGGCGGCGCAGGCGCAGGGTGGCCGAGCGCCGGTCGGCGAGGATCTCGTTCAGCACGGCCTCGTCGTCGCAGCGAACGTACGAGGAGGCGGCGCCGATCCGCAGATGGCCGTGGCGGCGGGCGACGTCGTCGATGAGGTAGCTGAGCGGCTGCGGCACCGGCGTACGGCTGTGGGTGGCCAGGAACGCGTGCAGATCGGCCGCGGACTGTCCGGCGTCCAGGGCGCGGCGTACGGACCCGGGAGTGAAGCGGTAGACCGTCGCGCCGCCCTTCGACTCGATGTCCGCGAGGGCGGAGAGCAGGTCCGCCAGGGGGCGTTCCAGCGGGCCGGGGGCGACGGCCGTCAGGTCGGCCTGGAGCAGGACGTGGTTCAGCGGCTCCGGGATGAGGGGCGCGAGCAGCGCGGTGGCCTCGGCGGGCCCGGCGTCGAGCAGGGCTCGGGTGTGCGAGGCGAGCGCGCCGCGTCCGGTGAGGCCGAGGAGCTCGGACTCGTTCAGCGTCCACAGGGCGATCCGGGACCGCAGGTCGGTGGTGTCCCCGGCGGTGGCGGAGGCGCCGCGCAGGGGGCGCTCCCAGCGGAGGCGGCCGAGGACGGTCTCCGGGTCGGGGGCGGTGCCCGGTTCCAGGGCGGCGAGGAGGGCGAGGACCCGGTGGCGCACCTCGGGGGCGGCGGAGCGGTCGAGGCCGGGGCCGAGAGCGGACAGGGCCCGGCCCTTGGCGTCCTGGCCGCCGACCAGTCCGGGGGTGCGGGTGGCGGCGAGCCAGGCGGTCGCGAGGCGCGCCCAGCGGTCCTGGGCGGGGAGTTCGGCCCAGTCGTCGTACGCGGGCGTCGGCGCGTACCGCTCGTCGGCCTCCCCGTCGGAGGCCAGCAGTCCGGCCGCGTAGGCGAGTTCGACCCAGAACGCCGCGAGCGGCTCCGAGACGTCGAGGGCGGTGGCGGTCTTCTTCAGGTCGCGGACGCTGAGCCCGCCGGAGCGCAGTATCGGCGGGCCGCCGCCGTTCCAGCTCTTCAGCAGCTCCTCGACGGTGGTCACCGCCAGGAACGCCTGACCGGCCGCGGCGCTGTCCACAGCCTGGGGATCACGAACGGCGACCGCTTCCACGGCGGGCGGTCGCGGTTCCGGTACGCGGTGGGCGCGCCCGGCCCGCAGATGCAGGGCGGCCTCGCGCGGCAGCACCACGGTGCGGGTCGACACGGGCAACAGCAGCCCGTGGTCGCGCAGCCATTTCACCGGCGGGGTGGGGTTCGGGGTCACTTCCCCGTACGGCGGCCCCCACACCAGCCGGTCCAGTACGGACAGGGCCTCGGCGGGGGCGGTGTCCAGCAGCTCGCCCATCCTGGCCCGGTCGGTGAAGAGCGCGGACAGGGCCGCCACGGCGGACACCGGGTCATGGGTGGCGGGCAGTCCGGCGGCCGCCAGGATCTCCTGGAGCCGGCCGGGCGACATACCGGCGGTCGCCTCCGCGACGGTCGGGCCGAGACCGGTGGGCGAGGGGTGCTGCGGGGACGGCGCGAGGAGTTCGCGCGCGGTACGCACCAGCCGCAGCCGGTCGTCGTCGCCCCAGACGAGGGCCTGTTCACGCAGGGTGGTCAGGGCGGTGGGCAGCGCGTCCTCGATCGCCGCGTCGGCGTCGTCGCGGTGCTCGCCGTCCTCCCGGCCGTCGCCCGTGAGGAGGCCGAGCAGCGTCTCGTACGGGGCGGGGTCGGGGGCCACGGCGAGCGCCTCGGCGGTCTGCAGGGAGAACCGGTCGAGGTGTTCCAGCGCGCGTACGACGGAGGCCCGCGTGCCCGCTCTCGTCGCCAGCTGGGTGATGTCGTTGGGTACGGGGGTGAGGAGATCGGGGCGGGCACGCAGCAGCCCTGCCAACGACTCGTCGTCCCGGGCGCGGAGAGCTTCGGCGAGCGTCCGCGGTGGTGTGGTCATCCCCATCCGTCCCACGGTAGTCGCTCCGGACAGGCCCGAGGGCGCTACGGTCGGTGCAGGGCGGTAGAGGGGAACCATCGCGTGGGGATCGAGAGCGACCAGCTCGTCTACGACTACCTGAGCCGGGTCGGGGACCTGGCGCAGCAGCAACAGCTGTCCTCGGCCAGTCGAATGAGGCTCGTTTCGGCACTCCGGGGCGAGATCGACCGGCAGCGCGGAAAGCAGTCCGCGGACAGCCCGGCGGCGGTCCGCCGCATCATCGGGAGGCTCGGCACCCCCGACGAACTGGTCGCCGCCGCGGCCGCGTCGGCGGACGGGACGGTCCAGTTGCCCCAGCGGCCGGAACCCGCTGCGGGGGAGGGGCGCGGCATCCCCCGGCCGCGCAAGGGGATGCTCCGGAAAGACAGTTCCGGCCAGGGCGCGTCGCGGGCACGGGGCGGGGCACCGGAGGCCCCGGCGCAGCCGGCGGACTCCGGGGCATCGGGCGTGGCTCCGGACGCGGCCGCCGGGCGGGTCCCGTCGCCGCCGCACATGGCCGGAACGGACGAGCTGGGGCCGTCCGGGAGCGAGCCCGACTGGTGGCGGATCGAGCCGGGGCCGTTCGGTGACGGGGTGGACGTGCCGGGGTTCGTCGGCGGCGTCGAGATCCCGGACATGATGAGGCCGCCGTCGTCCCGGGACGCGGTTCCGGGCCCCCGCGCCGCGGTGGACGACGCGCCGGACGGCGACGACGTCCCCGCCGAGGACACCGGCACCGACGAGACCGCACCGCGCCGCCGACGGCTCCCGCGCCTGCGCCGCCGAGCTCCCCGCGAGTCGACGCCGACGGCCCGGGGCTTCTCCCACCCCTTCCTGCTGCTCGCCGCCGCGCTGCTGGTCACGGGCGCCGTGACGGGTTCCTGGCTCGCCCTGGCGGGCGGCTGGCTGCTCGCGTACGGCTCCCGTACGTTGTCGCGCGCGGAGGCGAAATGGGCCGCGATGGGTCTGCCGGGCGTGGTCGCGGCGGGCGCCCTGGTCTGGCTCTGGGGCCGGACGGACGGCCGCTGGGGCGAACCGATCCCGCAGGACGGGATGGCGGACGCGCTGAGCGGGGTGTGGCCGGTGGTGGTGCGGACGGCCGCGGTGGCGTCGGCGGTGTTCCTGGTGTGGCGGGCGCGGAAGCGGGCGGGGTAGACGGGGGTGGGCGCCTCCGGTCCGCGTACCGTCCCGGTGGCCTCCGGTCCGCGTACCGTCCCGGTGGGCTACGAAGAGGCGAAGGCGGCTTCGGCGCGGCGACACCCCGGTGCCCCGGGGTTCGCCCGGGCCGCGATTCTGCTGCGGGCTCCCGCCCGCGCCCTCACCCGCCGGACATGTGCCCCGCGCCCCGGGTGGGGTCGGGGACGGGTTCACGACGCGGGCGTGGCCTGCCAGGGCGCCCCCGGCACGACGAGCGGCGACCCCGTCACCGGGCACGGGACGATCACCGCGTCCAGGCCGAAGACCTCGCGTACGAGACCGGCGGTGACGATGTCCTTCGGGTGGCCCTCGGCGACGATCCGGCCCGCCTTCATGGCGACCAGGTGGTCCGCGTAACGGGCGGCCTGGTTGAGGTCGTGCAGCACGGTGACGACGGTCCGGCCGCGGGTGCCGTCCGCCGCCGGGGCGGTGAGCCGGCGCACCAGGTCCAGGACCTCCACCTGGTGCGCGATGTCGAGGTACGTGGTCGGCTCGTCGAGCAGCAGCAGATCCGTCTCCTGGGCGAGCGCCATCGCGATCCAGACCCGCTGGCGCTGCCCGCCGGACAGCTCGTCCACCGACCGGTCGCCGAGCGCGGTGATGTCCGTACGCTCCATGGCGTCCGTCACCGCCCGCTCGTCCTCGTCCGACCACTGCTGCCACCAGTGCTGATGCGGCTGCCGGCCGCGGGCGACGAGGTCACAGACGGTGATCGCCTCGGGGGCCACCGGGGTCTGCGGCAGCAGCCCGATCGACTGGGCGATCCGCCGCGTGGGGATCTTCGACAGCTCGGTGCCGTCGAGGAGCACCGCCCCGCCACGCGGCTTGAGGAGCCGGCCGAGCGCGCGCAGGGTGGTCGACTTGCCGCAGGCGTTCGGGCCGACGATGACGGTGACCCGGCCGTCGGGCACGGCGAGGTCCAGCTCGTGGACGACGGTGCGGTCCTCGTACGCGAGCGTCAGCTCCCGCACGGTGAGCCGGCTGGTCGCGGACGGGGCCGCCGTGGCGTCGGACGTGTCGGACGTACGGGTCGAGCTCATGCGGTGCCTCCACTACGGCCGCGGCCGCCGCCCTGACCGCGGACGATCAGCCAGATCAGATACGGGGCGCCGACCGCCGCCGTCAGAACGCCCACCGGCAGTTCGGTGGGCGAGAAGAGCCTGCGCGCCAGCAGATCCCCGAACACCACGATCACCGCACCGAGCAGCGCCGAGCAGAACAGCGGGATCTGCGCGGTCCGGGTCATCCGGCGGGCGATCTGCGGGGCGAGCAGCGCCACGAAGTCGACCGGCCCGGCGGTCCCGGTCGCCACGGACGCCAGGATCACCCCGAGGGCGACGAGACCCAGCCGTACGCGCCCCAGACGCACCCCGAGCGCGGTCGCGGTGTCGTCGTCCATCGATACGGTGCGCTGGGCACGGGCGGCCCACAGGACGGCCGGCAGCAGGACCAGCATCGTCCAGCCGATCGGCGCGGCCTCGGACCAGCCGCGGCCGTTGAGCGAGCCCGTCATCCAGATCTGCGCCTGCTGGGCGACCAGATAGTCGCCCTTCGTCAGGAACAGCGTCGTGACCGACCGCAGTGCGATGGCGAAGCCGATGCCGATCAGGACGAAGCGGGTGGCGTGCAGTCCGCCGCGCCAGGCGAAGACGTACACGAGGGCCGCCGCGGCCACCCCGCCGATGACGGACAGGTACGGCAGCACGGTGTACGAGGTGACGCCGAAGGTCATCGCGCCGACCGTGAGCGCGCTCGCCCCCTGGCTGATACCGATGATGTCGGGGCTTGCGAGGGGGTTGCGGGCGACGGTCTGGATCAGCGCGCCGGCGATCCCGAACGCCGCGCCGACCAGCAGCCCCACGACCATCCGCGGCAGCCGCAGCGTGCCGACGACCAGCTCGTCCGGGGACGGCTGCCCCAGGACCACCTTCACGACCTCGCCGGGCGCGACGAAGCTCTCGCCGACGCAGAGGTACGCGACACAGACCGCGGCCAGCAGCACG
Organism: Streptomyces sp. NPDC057543; assembly: GCF_042801895.1. Taxonomy (NCBI): domain Bacteria; kingdom Bacillati; phylum Actinomycetota; class Actinomycetes; order Kitasatosporales; family Streptomycetaceae; genus Streptomyces; species Streptomyces sp. NPDC057543. The sequence continues at coordinate 32,308 of NZ_JBHVFF010000017.1, forward strand.
ACGAGGGCGGTGGCGACGACGGCCGCCCGCCGGTGCAGCAGGAACCGGCCCCGTGCCCCGATCCGGACGACGTGGTACCCGGCGGGCCGTACCCGCACCGAGGTGTCGGCACTCATGCGGGCACCGCCTTCCGGCGTACCAGGGTGACGAGGAACGGAACGCCGATCAGCGCCGTCATCACGCCCGCCGGGACCTCGCTCGGCGGGAAGACGACGCGGCCGATGACGTCGGAGACGAGCAGCATGACGGGTCCGATCAGCGCCGCCATCGGCAGCACCCAGCGGTGGTCGCCGCCGACGATCGCGCGGGCGATGTGCGGGACGGCGAGGCCGATGAACGCGATCGGTCCGGCCGCCGCGACACCGACACCGGTCAGCACCGTGGCCCCGACCCCGCCGACGATCCGTACCGTCGCGACGTTCTGCCCGAGCCCCTTCGCCACGTCCTCGCCGAGCGCCAGGGCGTCGAGCCCACGGGCGACGGACAGCACGAGCACGGTCCCGGCCAGCATGAACGGCCAGATCTGCTGGACCACGTCGGACTCGCGCCCGGCGATCGAGCCGACCTGCCAGAAGCGGAACTCGTCCAGTGCGGACGCCCTGGTCGTCAGCACCGCCGTCGTCACCGACACCAGCAGCGCGTTGATCGCGGCGCCGCCGAGGGCGAGTTTCACGGGGGTGGCGCCCCCGCGCCCGCTGGAGGCGACGGCGTGCACGGCGACGGAGGCGATCGCGGCCCCCGCGAAGGCGAACCACACGTACCCCGTCAGGGTGTGGATTCCGGCGAACGCGATGGCCAGCACCACGCCCACGGTGGCGCCCTGGCTGATGCCGAGGATGCCGGGGTCGGCGATGGGATTACGGGTGATGCCCTGGAGCACCGTGCCCGCGAGGGCCAGTGCCGCGCCGACCATCAGCCCGATCAGGGTGCGCGGCACCCGCATGTTCCGGATGACTTCGGCGGCGTCGGAGTGCCCGCCGTGCAGCAGGGCGTCGATCACCTCGGACGGGGGTATGGAACGGGCCCCCACGGCGAGGCTGAGAAGTACCGCCACCAGCAGCGCCGCGACGGCCGCCGCCGTCGCGAGTGCGCGTCTGGAGCGGCGTGGTGCGGCGGCTGACATCGGACCCAATCGAAAGCGAAGCAAAGTTAGGCTTGGCTAAGTCTAAGCACCGCCGATTTCGGGCCCGAGGGCCGTACCGGACGGGTACGGCGTTCCGGCTCCGTTGTCCGGCCCCGCGACAATGGTCTTCATGCCTTCGCACCCCCTGACGGTCGGCTTCGACCTCGACATGACGCTCATCGACTCCCGGCCCGGCATCAAGGCCGCCTACCTGGCGCTTTCCGCCGAGACGGGGACGCCGATCGACACGGACCTGGTGGTGAGCAGGCTCGGTCCGCCGGTCGACGAGGAGCTGCGGAACTGGTTTCCGGCCGATGTGGTGGCCGCGACCGCCGACCGGTACCGCGAGATCTATCCCACACACGCCATCGCTCCGAGCCTCGCGCTGCCGGGCGCCCGGGAGTCGGTCGCGGCGATCCGGGAGCGGGGCGGCCGGGCGATAGTCGTCACCGCCAAGCACCGGCCGAGCGCGGAACTCCACCTGGCCCATCTGGGGATCGAGCCCGACGCGGTGATCGGCGGCCTGTGGGCGGAGGCCAAGGGACGGGCCCTGCGCGAACACGGGGCGCACGTGTACGTCGGCGACCACACCGGGGACGTACGGGGCGCCCGTACGGCCGGAGCGCTGTCCGTGGCGGTCACCACGGGCCCGTGCGACGCGGAGGAACTCCGGGCAGCGGGGGCGGACGTCGTCCTGTCGACGCTGACGGAGTTCCCGTCCTGGCTGGACGGATACGCGGCACGCTGAGAACCACGAGGACCCGCAGCGAAAGTCCGGGCCGGTCCAGCGGAAGTCAAGCCGGTCCGGCGGCAATTCAAGCCCGTCCGGCGCTTGCGGACAGGCCGGCCACCACATGGGCCCGCAGCGGCAGAACAAGCCCGTCCGGCGCTCGAGGGCAAGGCGGCCCGCCGGACGCCCCGGCGCTACCGCTTCGGCGCCCCCGCCCACACCGACCGCACCACGCCCGCCGCGGCGATCAGGAAGCCGACGCCCATCAGCATGCATACCGACCACGCGATGGACGGAAGCGGACGGGTCCCGAGGAACAGCGGGGCCACTGTGACCAGCGTGGCCAGCGCTCCGACGAAGAAGACGATCGCGCCGATCCGGACCAGCCGGTCACCTGCGCCAGAAGGTGTAGTACTCACCCCGCCAGGGTAATTCCCGACGCGCGTCCCCTCCCACAGCCGACCGCGCGTCATACAGGCACCGTTTCTGGACAGCAGTCCGGATGACCAGGCTTGACGAGGGGTACGTCACCTGGGGAGGCTTCTGCCAGCAGGGGAGCACCACCACTGGATAGCCTGACCTGCTGAGGCTTTGTTCCGGCATACGGGTTGAGATGGGGTGCGTGCTTTGCCGACTGGCAAGGTCAAATGGTTCAACAGCGAGAAGGGCTTCGGCTTCCTCTCCCGCGATGACGGCGGCGACGTCTTCGTGCACTCCTCCGTGCTCCCCGACGGCGTCGACGCACTCAAGCCGGGCCAGCGCGTCGAGTTCGGCGTCGTCGCCGGTCAGCGCGGAGACCAGGCGCTGTCGGTGGCGATCCTGGACCCGACGCCCTCCGTCGCGGCCGCGCAGCGCCGCAAGCCGGACGAACTCGCGTCCATCGTGCAGGACCTGACCACCCTGCTGGAGAACATCACGCCGATGCTGGAGCGCGGCCGCTACCCCGACAAGGCGGCCGGCAAGAAGATCGGCGGCCTGCTGCGCGCGGTCGCCGACCAGCTCGACGTATAGGCCCCGGCCTCCGGCCGGATCTCAGACGAACGACAGCGCATCCGGGCCGAGGGGCGGTACCAGCCCCTCGGCCGCGGCGCGCGTCAGCAGTCCGCGGATCGCCGCGTAGCCGTCCTCGCCGAGGTCGGCCGTGAACTCGTTGACGTACAGCCCGATGTGCTGGTCCGCCACGGCCGGGTCCATCTCCTGGGCGTGCTCCAGCACGTAGGGCCGTGACGCCTCGGGGTCGTCCCAGGCCATCCGTACCGAGGCGCGCACCGAATCGGCGAGCAGCTTCAGCGTGTCCGCGCCCAGTGACCGCTTGGCGATGATCGCGCCGAGCGGGATGGGCAGCCCGGTCGTGTCCTCCCAGTGCCTGCCCATGTCTGCGAGGTTGTGCAGCCCGTAGTTCTGGTACGTGAAACGCGCCTCGTGGATGACGAGGCCCGCGTCCACCTTCCCGTCGCGCACGGCGGGCATGATCTCGTCGAACGGCAGGACGACGATCTCGCCGACCCCGCCGGGCACCACCTCGGCCGCCCAGAGCCGGAACAGCAGATACGCGGTGGAGCGCTCGCTCGGCACGGCGACGGTCCGGCCCGTCAGGTCCGTGCCCGGCTCCTTCGTGAGGACGAGCGGCCCGCAGCCACGCCCCAGCGCCCCGCCGCACGGCAGCAGCGCGTACTCGTGAAGGACCCACGGCAGTACCGCGTACGAGACCTTGAGGACGTCGAGCTCGCCGCGCTCGGCCATGCCATTGGTGATGTCGATGTCGGCGAAGGTGACATCGAGGGCGGGCGCGCCGGGGACCCGTCCGTGCGCCCAGGCGTCGAAGACGAATGTGTCGTTCGGGCACGGCGAGAAAGCGATGTCCAGCCGGTCACGCGTGGTTTCGGTCATGGTGGGTCCAGCCTTCCAGTACGGGTATGAGCTTCCCGAACGCCCCGGTGAGCGCGGTCAGCGCGTCGCCGATGCGCCAGGCGGCGCGGTCGCGCGGGCCGACGGCGTTCGAGACCGCCCGGATCTCCAGCACCGGCACGCCCGCCCGCTCGGCGGCTTCGGCGACCCCGAAGCCCTCCATGGCCTCGGCGGCGGCCGCGGGGTGCGCGGCGAGCAGAGCGGCGGTGCGCTCCGCGGTGCCGGTGACGGTGCAGACGGTGAGGATCTCCCCGGTCGTCCCATCGGTGGCCGCGGCCACCTCCCGTACCAGCGCGGGCGGTGGCGTGAAGCGGTCGCGTCCGAAGCCCAGGGCGGTGACGGGCAGGAAGCCGTCGGGGGTGTCGGCGCCAAGATCGGCGGCGACGATCGCGCTCGCGACAACGAGGGAGCCGAGCGGCGCGGCGGGGGCGAACCCGCCGCCGATGCCGGCCGAGACGACGAGGCCGTACGGCTCGGGCGCGGTGGCCAGCGCGAAGGCGGCGGCGGCAGCGGCGGCGGCCGGTCCCGCGCCGCCCGCGAGGACGTCGAAGGGCCCGGCGCGGTGGATCTCCGCACCCCCCGCCTCGCGTACCGGCGCCGCGGAACCGTCCCCGAACGTACGCGTGACCGCGTCCCGTTCCACCGGGACAGCGGTCACGACAAGCACACGCACGGGAGGAGTCCTCCGAGGTCAGGAGGGGATCAGCTGGTCTTCTTCAGCTCGAAGTGCCAGACGCCCGTGAGCTTCTTGCCCTTGGTCTCGACGATGCTGACCTGCGTCTTGTTCGACGTCTCGCCGGTCTGGCTGGAGAAGAAGGCGCTGCCCGGGATGGACCGGTAGGTCTTCTTGTACGGCTCCTGCTCGGCCTGCTGGCCGTTGATGAACAGCGTCCAGCCGTTGTCCGCGATCTCCGGGTCGACGCCGAAGCGGACCTTGTCGTCCATGGCGACCTCGACGGACTTCTCCGCCTTCTTGTTGAGGCAGCTCTGGTATTCGGAGGACTTGAGGGGCTTGCCGTCGTTGTAGCAGGCCGCCTCGGACGTCACCACGTTGCCGCCGACCGTTACGGTCGCGAGCGGCGTCGGCTTGTCGCAGGCGGAGAGGACAAGGAGTCCCGCGGACACGGCACCAAGAGCGACGCCGATTCGACGGCCCTTACCGGAGAAGAACGCAACGGTCATGGGCCGAAGGCTATCGGTCGCTCCGGCTCACGCCACGCGGGGGTGCGGCGAGCCGCGCCGCGCGCCTACCAGCAGCCCCCGTACGGACGTGGCCGCACCCAGGGCGAGGATGCCCGCGGCGACCGACATGCCCAGTACGCCGTTGAGGGGGAGGACGATGCCGATGCCGCCGCCGACCACCCACGCCATCTGGAGCACGGTCTCCGACCTGGCGAACGCGGAGGTCCGTACCTCCTCGGGCACGTCGCGCTGGATCATCGCGTCCAGCGAGAGCTTCGACAGGGCCTGGGTGAAGCCCGCCGTCGCGCTGAGCGCGGCGACCATGACGGTGCTGAAGAAGAGCGCGGCGAGCACGGCGACCCCCAGCGCCAGAGTCAGCACGGAGGCGACGATCACCTCGGGGCCGCGGGCCCGCAGCCAGGCACCGAACGCCGTGCCGAGCGCGTTGCCCGCACCGGCCGCCACGCCGACGATGCCGAGCGAGACGGCGGCGCTCTGCCCGGAGAGCGGGTGCTCGCGCAGCAGGAACGCCAGGAAGAAGATGAGGAAGCCGGAGAGCGCGCGGTGCGCGGTGTTGGCCTGGAGGCCGTTCAGCACGGACGGTCCCACGGACCGCAGCCCGGGCCGTTTCTCGCCGTTCTTCTCCCGGCCCCTCGACCTCCCGTTCCGCTTCGTCCCGGGCCGGGGGGCCGCCGCGGCGTACGTCGGTACCAGCCGGGCCTTGCGCTCACCCTTCGCGGAGTCGACCGTGTGCGGCAGCGTGAAAGCGAGGACCGTCCCCCCGATGAAGATCACGCAAGCCCCGTACAGCGGCCAGGGAGACCCGATCGTGAGCAGCCCCGCGCCGATCGGGGCGGCGACACCGGTCGCCAGGAGACCGGCCAGGGTGACCCGGGAATTCGCCTTCACCAGGGAGAAGCGCGGTGGCAGCAGGCGCGGCACGACGGCGCTGCGGACCACCCCGTACGCCTTCGAGCAGACCAGGACGCCCAGCGCGGCCGGATACAGCTCCAGGCCACCGGTGGCGACCGCGCCCGACATGGTGAGCGCGAGCACCGCACGGGCCAGCATCGCACCGGCCATCGCGGCGCGGCGGCCGTGCGGCAGACGGTCCAGGAGCGGGCCGATCACGGGCGCGAGGAGGGTGAAGGGCGCCATGGTGACGGCGAGGTAGAGGGCGACGCGGCCCCGGGCCTCGTCCGTCGGCACGGAGAAGAACACCGTCGACGCGAGCGCGATCGTGATCATCACATCGCCCGCGCCGTTCACGGCGTGCAGTTCGATCAGCTTGCCGAGCCCGGACTCCCCGGCGCCGTGGGCGTGCGTCGCCTTCCGGATGCCTTTCGCAGTGATGGTGAACGGGGTGCGGAGGGCATGACCGAGCGCCCGGCCCGTCCTGCGGAGCGGGCCGGAATCCTTGTGCGACCTGGCGGAAGTCACTTCGACATAGTGCCCCAGTCGCCGCGGTGACGAACCGGCATCGGTCCGGGACGCGGAGCACTCCGCCCTGTCGGGTCAGTGCCCCGTCCGGCCCGCCCGGCTCGAACCGGCTGGTCGTCCGGCAGGTCGTCGACCGGTTGTCCGACCCGTCTCCGTGCGGCCCCGAGGCGGTCTTCGCACCGGACACGGCGCCGGATACGAGCCTGTTCCGGACGGGCAGGTGGGCGGGGGGCGGCGGAGAGGGTAGCGTGCGTAGCGCGCCACCGGCGGTTGTTCTCGGCCGCGCGCCTATCGGCGATCCCGCAGAATGGATTGCAGAAGGTGCGCCCGAGGCAGGCACAACGGGTGTGGACGTCGACGCGGCCCCCAGGTCCGCTCCGCCCTCAGCCGTCATGGCCGAAATCGATGGATGTGCTGGCGCACTCGTGAGACTGGCGTAGGAGAGAAGCGAGACCTGTGAGTGCTGCGACGACGCGAAGCCGTACGGCCCGTACCCCTGCCCCCGACCGTCTGTGCGCCGAGGCGGTAGACCTCGCGCGCGCGGCGGCCGAGGAAGCAGCCGCGCCGGGGGTCGTCGGTGAGCATGTGGGCCTGGTCGCCGAGGGCGACCGGGTCGTCACGCACTTCTTCGAGTCCCGGGAGCCCGGCTACCGGGGCTGGCGCTGGGCGGTGACCGTCGCCCGGGCGTCCCGCGCGAAGAACGTCACCCTCGACGAGACGGTTCTGCTGCCCGGCAGCGATGCGCTCCTCGCCCCCGAGTGGGTGCCGTGGAGCGAGCGCCTGCGCCCCGGCGACATGGGGCCCGGCGATCTGCTGCCGACCGAGGCGGACGACCTCCGCCTGGAGCCCGGCTACACCGGTGAGGACGAGCCGCCGCCGAACTCCGCGGTCTCCGAGGTTTCCGAGGAGATGGCCGACCTCGTCGACGCGGAGGACGCGGAGCTGACGACGCGCCCCGAGACGACCGGCCGGGGCTCGATCGCGGCGGTCGCCGAGGAGCTCGGCATGCGGCGGGCGCGGGTCCTGTCGCGGTACGGGCTGCACACGGCGGCCGACCGGTGGGACGAAGGGTTCGGCGCGAAGACGCCGATGGCCCAGGCGGCACCGGCGTCGTGTGTCACCTGTGCGTTCCTGGTGCCGTTGGCGGGTTCCCTGAAGCAGGCGTTCGGGGTGTGCGCGAACGAGTTCGGCCCGGCGGACGGACACGTGGTGTCGCTGTCGTACGGGTGCGGTGGGCATTCGGAGGCGGCGGTGATGCCGAAGCCGCCGAAGCCGGCGCCGCACGCGCTGGACACGATGCAGGTGGACGAGTATCCGTTGCGGCCGGCGCGTGACTCCGGCTCGGTCCCGGCGGAGCCGGACGCTCCGACGGAGGATCTCGGCCACTCCTGAGCGGGGCCGGGTTCGCGGGCACTCCGGCGCGCCCGGTGACGTGGACCGCGGGCCCGCCCGGTGAACCGGTTCCGTCCTCGAACTCCCCCATAGCCTTGAGGGCATGGGGGGACCCCCTCGACGGGCTCGAATCTGTCGCCCGTACGTCGACGAGTCCTGCCCGGAACCGGGGCGGACGCCTTGCCACCCGCGTGGAGCGCCGTTCGCGGAGCCCGCCCGGCGAGAGGACCCGGTACCTTCAGGCGCACACTGGCGGCACGGGCAAGGCGTAACCGGAAAGAGCGGAGTCAGAGCGTGAGCATGAATGCGACCGAGGGGGCCGATCCGTTCGGGACCGCACGGATGCGACGCGGCGTGCTCGACGCCTGGGGCGCCGGCCCAGCCAGGTTCCGCGAGGACGCCAACGCCGAGGAGGACCTCGCGCTCGGCGGCTACCGCGACCGCCTCGTCGTCGAGCTGGCCCAGAACGCCGCCGACGCCGCCGCCCGCGCCCAGGTCCCCGGGCGGCTCCGCCTCACCCTGCACGCGGCGACCGGGGACGCCCCCGCCGTACTAGCCGCAGCCAACACCGGCGCCCCCCTCGACGCCACCGGCGTGGAATCGCTCTCCACCCTGCGCGCCTCCGCCAAGCGCGAGGGCCACGAGGGAGCCGTCGGCAGGTTCGGCGTCGGGTTCGCCGCCGTGCTCGCGGTGAGCGACGAGCCCGCCGTCGTCGGCCGGCACGGCGGCGTTCGCTGGTCCCTCGCCGAGGCCCGCGACCTCGCCGCCCGCGCGGCCGTCGCCAGCCCGGGCCTCGGCGACGAGCTCCGCCGCCGTGACGGCCACGTACCGCTGCTGCGGCTCCCGCTGCCCGCCGAGGGCACCGCACCCGACGGGTACGACACCGTCGTCGTCCTCCCGCTGCGCGACGGCGGCGCCGAGGACCTCGTGGTCCGGCTGCTCGACGCGGTCGACGACGCCATCCTGCTCACCCTGCGCGGTCTCGACGAGATCGTGATCGAAACCCCGGACACCGTACGGACGTTGCGCCGCTCGCAGCACGGCCCGTACACCCACGTCGAGGACTCCGCGCACGGTACGCACCGCTGGCGCACCGTCACCCACCACGGCCCCGTCGAGCCCGCCCTGCTCGCCGACCGGCCCCGTGAGGAACGGCTGCGCCCGCACTGGTCGGTCACCTGGGCCGTACCCGTGGACGCGGAAGGCGCCCCCGTGCGCCCCCGCACCGCCTCCGTCGTCCACGCGCCGACCCCCACCGACGAACCCCTCGGCATCCCCGCGCTGCTCATCGCGTCGCTGCCGCTCGACACCACCCGTCGCCACCCCGCGCCCGGCCCGCTCACCGACTTCCTGGTGCAACGCGCGGCCGACGCGTACGCCGAACTGCTCGCCGGCTGGCAGCCGGTGGCCGTCGACACCATCGACCTCGTCCCCGGACCGCTCGGCAAGGGCGAACTGGACGGCGCCCTGCGCGGCGCGATCCTGGCGCGGCTGCCGCGCGTCGCGTTCCTGGCGCCCGCCGCCCCGCGCGACGCCGCGGCCGAAGCGGACCGGTGGGACACCTGGGACGCGCAGCCGGACGGCATCCGCGAGGCGGCCACCACCGCGCTGCGCCCCATCGAGGCCGAGGTGCTGGAGGGCGTCGGCGCCGAGACCGTACGGGTGCTCGCCGAGGTCCTGCCCTGCCTGCTGCCCGCCGGACTGGAGCGCCGCAGCGAACTGCGCACCCTCGGTATCGCCCGCGTCCCGCTGACCGAGGCGATCGACCGGCTCGCCGGACTCGAGCGCGACCCCGGCTGGTGGCGGCGGTTGTACGACAGCCTGTCCGGCATCGACCCGGACCGCCTCTCCGGCCTGCCCGTCCCGCTGGCCGGGAAACCGGAGACACCGGAGTCGGAGGCCCCGGCCGCGCCCCGCACCACCATCGGCCCCCGCCAGGTCCTCCTCCCGCTGCCCGACGCGCTCACCGGACCCGTCCTCGGCCGGCTCGCCCGGCTCGGGCTGAAGGTCGCGCACCCGGACGCCGCCCATCCCCTGCTGGAGAAGCTGGGCGCCCTGCCCGCCACGCCACGCGCTGTGCTGACCACCCCTCAAGTGCGGGCCGCCGTCGCCGCATCGCTGGACGCGGGCGAGATCTGGGACGAGGACGCGCTGGACGTCGACGAGCTCGCCGAGACCGTCCTCACCCTTGTACGGGACGCCGGTCTGACCCCCGGCGACGAGCCCTGGCTCGGTGCGCTCGCCCTCCCCGACGAGGACGGCGAACCGGCCCCCGCCGGTGAACTCGTCCTGCCCGGCAGCCCGTTCGCAGCCGTCATGCGGGAAGGTGAGCTCGCGCTCTGTGAGCACGAGTTGGCCGAGCGCTGGGGTGAACAGCCGCTCACCGCCTGCGGGGTGCTCGCCACCTTCGCCCTCGTGAGGGCCACCGATGTCGTCCTGGACCCGGACGAACTGGAGCCCAGGGAGGGCGACTTCGCCGAACCCGACGACGCCGGTCTGCTCGACGCCGTCGACGTGTGGTGCGAGGACGTCCTCGACCAGCTGCCGGATTCTCCCGTGCCGCCGGTCGCCACCGAACTCGTCGCCGTCCGCGACCTGGACCTCGTCGACGACGACGCCTGGCCGCAGGCGCTCGCCCTGCTCGCCCGGCCGCCGCTGCGCGACGCGCTGACCCAGCCCGTGCGGGTGTTGCTGCCCGACGGCACGACCCGGTCCGTCCGCCCGTACACGGCCTGGTGGCTGCGCGACCACCCCGTGATCGACGGCCGCCGCCCGGCCGGTCTGCGCGCGGCGTCCGGCGACCCGCGGCTGGCCGGACTGTACGAATCCGCCGACGCCACCGGCTTCGACGACGCCCAGGTGCTGCGCGCCCTCGGCGTACGGACCTCCGTGGCCGCCCTCCTCGACGAGCCCGGCGGCGCCGCCGAACTCCTCGGCCGGCTCGCGGACGAGAACCGCGAGGTCGGCCCCGTGCAACTGCACGCCCTGTACACGGCTCTGGCCGATCTCGACCCCGAACAGGTCACGCTGCCCGACGCGTTGCGGGCCGTGGTCGACGGCGAGGTCCGGGTCGTCGACGCGGCGGACGCCGTGATCGCGGACGCCCCGGATCTGCTGGCGCTGACCACCGGGCTCGCGCTGCTCCCGGTCGCCCCGGCGCGCGCGGCCGAAGTGGCCGAGCTGTTCCAGGTGCGGCGGCTCGGCGAGACCGTGGCGGCCGAGGTGACGACGGAGGGCGAGGAGCATCACGTACCGGATTCGGTGCGGGTCCTGCTCGGCGCCCGGACTCCGGACACGTACGTCGAGCACGGTGAACTGCGCGCGGGCGGCGTCGAACTGGACTGGCGCCGAACCCCCGACGGGACCGTGCACGCCGCCACGCTGGAGGGCGTCGCGGCGGGCCTGGCCTGGGCGGCGGGGCAGTGGCCGCGCCGCTTCGAGGTCGCGGCGCTGCTGGAGGACCCGTCCCGCACGGAGGAACTGGCCCGGGATCGCTGGTTCGACTGAGACGGGGCTCGCAACGGCGGTCGGAGCGCCCGCCCGGCGGTACCCACGGGCGGGGGGAATCTTCGCAGAAAGTTCGACTTTGTGTACAACCCTTCACATGCGTGAAGGGTCTGGTCTGACGAGTCACCAGACTCTCAGACCCAACGAGCCCCGCTCGGGTCGCATCACATACTCGCGGGGCCCTTTCTCCACTGGGGAAATACATGCGTATTCGTGCCACCGTGGCCGCTGTCTCCGGCGCCCTGGCCCTGTCCGCCCTGGCCGTCCCGGCCGCCCACGCGGATGACGCCGCGAACCTGCCGAACATCCCGACGTCGGCGGCCGAGATCTTCGACATCGCCCCGCAGGGCGCGTCGAAGGCCGCCCGTGCGGCGGCCACGTCCGAGCCCGTCATCTCCAAGGTCGTCGTCAACGGCGGCAAGGGCATCGTCCTGGGCACCACCGCCTCCAAGACGGTCTCCGCCTCGATCACCGCCTCGCACCCCTCCGGCATCTCCGACGCCTTCGCCGCCCTGTGGCACGGCAAGGACCTGTCCTCCCCGGACACCGTGGACGGGGCGTTCGTGCCGAACGAGGACGCGGCCAAGTGCACCAAGGTCAACGCGACGACCTCCACGTGCAAGCTGACCTTCACGATCGACCCGCGCTACGACCTGTACAAGAACTCCCTGGCCGGTACCTGGAAGGTCGCCGTGGTCGTGCTCTCCGGCGATGAGACCAGCGCCGCCGAGAACCAGTCCTACAGCACCGCCCGGGTGCAGCGGGCGTCGAAGCTGACGGTGAACGCGGCTCCGGAGCCCGTGAAGAAGGGCCAGACCATCACGGTCACCGGCAAGCTGTCGCGGGCGAACTGGGAGGACCACAAGTACCACGGCTACACCAGCCAGCCGGTGAAGCTCCAGTTCCGCAAGAAGACCAGCTCCACGTACACCACGATCAAGACGATCAAGACGAACAGCACGGGCAACCTGAAGACGACGGTCAAGGCGTCGGTCGACGGCTACTGGCGTTACAGCTTCGCCGGTACGTCCACCACCCCGGCCGTCACGACCGCGGGCGACTTCGTCGACGTGAAGTAGAGCTGTAGGAGCCCGTAGTAGCCCCGTAGCCGGGGAGGTACTCGGGGAACTACACCGGGAAGCGGCGGCCGACCAACCGCCAGGCGTACTCCAGGCCGGCCGCCGCCACCACCGCGATCCCCACCGCGGTCCACGGCATCACCGCTCCCACCAGCTTCAGTGCGAAGAACTGCTGCAGCCACGGCACCACCAGCACGATCAGGAACGCCAGCCCCATCGCCGCCACCAGACACACCCGCCACCAGGTGTACGGACGGGCGATGATCGCCAGGACCCACATCGAGACCAGGAACAGCGTGAGTGTCGCCACGCTGGTCTCCGCGTCCAGCGCCCCGGTACCGGAGTAGTAGTGCCGGGCGGCCATGTACGTCACGAAGGTGGCGGCGGCCGCGATGACGCCCGACGGGATCGCGTACCGCATGACGCGGCGCACGAAGTGCGGATGGGCCCGTTCCTTGTTGGGGGCGAGGGCCAGGAAGAACGCCGGGACGCCGATCGTCAGCGTCGACAGCAGTGTCAGATGGCGCGGCAGGAACGGGTAGTCGACCTGGAAGCAGACCACCAGGATCGCCAGCAGCACCGAGTAGACGGTCTTGGTCAGGAACAGGGTGGCGACCCGGGTGATGTTGCCGATCACCCGGCGGCCCTCGGCGACGACGGACGGCAGGGTCGCGAAGCTGTTGTCGAGCAGCACGATCTGGGCGACGGCCCGGGTCGCCTCGGAGCCCGACCCCATGGCGACGCCGATGTCGGCGTCCTTCAGCGCCAGTACGTCGTTGACGCCGTCGCCGGTCATCGCGACCGTGTGGCCGCGGGACTGGAGGGCGCCGACCATGTCCCGCTTCTGTTGCGGGGTGACCCGGCCGAAGACCGCGTTCTCCTCCATGGCAGTGGCCATGTCGTCGGGGTCGGTGGGCAGCCGGCGCGCGTCCAGGGTGTTCCCGGCGCCCGGCATGCCGAGCTTCCCGGCGACCGCGCCGACGGAGACCGCGTTGTCGCCGGAGATGACCTTCGCGGCGACCCGCTGGTCGGCGAAGTAGGCCAGCGTCCGGCCGGCGTCCGGCCGCAGCCGCTGCTCCAGGACGACCAGCGCGCTCGGTACGGCCCCGCCGGCGACGTCCGGCCCTTCGAGCTCGCCCTCCGCGCGGGCCAGCAGCAGCACCCGCAGCCCCTGCTCGTTGAGCTGCTCGATCTCGGTGAGCGCCGGGTCCTGCTCGGGCAGCAGGACATCGGGGGCGCCCAGCAGCCAGACCGATGCCCGGCCGCCGCCCTCGTCGAACGCGGCGCCGCTGTACTTGCGGGCCGAGGAGAACGGCAGCGCCTGCGTGCACCGCCACTCCTCGCCGTCGGGGTAGGCGTCGACGATGGCCTGGAGGCTGGCGTTGGGCCGGGGGTCACTGGCGCCGAGGGCGCCCAGCACGCGCCGTACGTACGCGTCGTCCGCCCCGCCCAGCACCCGCACCTCGGTGACGTCCATGCCACCCTCGGTGAGCGTGCCGGTCTTGTCCAGGCAGACGACGTCGACGCGGGCCAGCCCCTCGATGGCGGGGAGTTCCTGCACCAGGCACTGCTTGCGGCCGAGCCGTACGACCCCGATCGCGAAGGCGACCGAGGTGAGCAGCACCAGGCCTTCCGGAATCATCGGGACGATGCCGCCGACGGTCCGCGCGATCGACCCCTTGATGTCGTTGCCGTTGACGACGAACTGGCTGATGATCAGGCCGATCGCGGACGGCACCATCATCCAGGTGACGTACTTGAGGATGGTGGAGATGCCGGTGCGCAGTTCGGACTGGACGAGGGTGAAGCGGGACGCCTCCTCGGCGAGCTGCGCGGCGTAGGCCTCGCGGCCGACCTTGGTGGCGGCGAACGAGCCGCCGCCCGCGACGACGAAGCTGCCGGACATGACGAGGTCGCCGGGCTGTTTCAGCACCGGGTCGGCCTCGCCGGTGAGCAGCGACTCGTCGATCTCCAGGCTGTCGGTCTCGGCGACCGTGCCGTCCACGACGACCTTGTCGCCGGGGCCGAGCTCGATGAGGTCGCCGAGGACGATCTCGGAGGTGGAGATCTCGGCCGAGACCCCGTCGCGCCGCACGGTGGGTTTCGCCTCGCCGATGACCGCGAGGCCGTCCAGCGTCTTCTTGGCCCGCCACTCCTGGACGATGCCGATGCCGGTGTTGGCGATGATCACGAAGCCGAAGAGGCTGTCCTGGATCGGCGCGACGAACAGCATGATCAGCCAGAGCACGCCGATGATCAGGTTGAACCGGGTGAAGACGTTGGCGCGGACGATCTCGCTGAGGGAACGCGACGAGCGGACGGGTACGTCGTTGACCTCACCCCGGGCGATCCGCTCGGCCACCTCGGCAGCGGTCAGCCCACGGGCGTTCCCGGCCGGGGCCGGCAGCTTCACGGGGTGGACCGGGTCGAGCTCGGCCCCGGCGTCGATCATCGCCGGTCCGGGGCGGTCGGCCGAACCGGAAGCACCGGGGGTCTGCTCGCCGGAGGAATGGGGTGCCCGCTGCGTCATGGTTCCGACGGTACGGGTGGAACGTCCGAATCACCCACCGGGGATCCGAAGATCAGACCGGGGGAGGAGGGGAATGGTCCTACGGGGGTATGGAACCCGGATTACCTGGTGGGACGCGTCACGTCACGCAGGGGCGTCCGAGGTGCCTTGATCGTCCGGCCCGGTGTCCGAGGCCGAAACCCCGGCCGACTCCTCCTCGGCGGCGGCCGCAGCGGCCCGCTTGATCGCCGCGTCCCGTCCCCGTACGTACCAGATGCCGATCAGGCCGAGTCCCGCGCCGGCCAGGCAGGTCCACACCCACCACGCGTGTCCGTGGTCGTCGAACCAGCCGTAGAACGGGAGCTGGACCAGGAAGAGGACGAACCAGAGGATCGTGCCGCCCGTGATGGTGGCGACAACGGGCCCCTCCAGGGGCTCGGGTGCCTCGTGCTTCGGTGTCCACTTCGCCATGGCCTCAGTGTATGGGGCTCCCCGCGACCCCCTCCCGTAGCCCGTAAGGACGGCATACATAAAGGCTGTCGACCCAGCGGGCACAGCGGTCTACGCGCGGAGATAGCGATCTTCGCCTTATGTATTCATACTGAATCTGCTTGCGACTGTCTCGAATTATTCGTCTGAACGTCCAAAGCTGACCACTTTTAACCCCCCTACGTACGACTGAGGTCCTACATGTCCCCCTCGGCCACCGCTTCGGTCGATTCCACGCAGTCCTCGGGTCCTCAGCCGCACAACGGACTGGATCGCTTCTTCAAGATCTCCGAGCGGGGGTCGTCGGTCGCGCGCGAGATCCGTGGCGGATTTGCCACATTCTTCGCAATGGCGTACATCATCGTGCTGAACCCGATCATTCTCGGCAGCGCGAAGGACATGTACGGGCACCAGCTCAACAGTGGCCAGCTGGTCACCGCCACCGTGCTGACCGCCGCGTTCTCCACACTCCTGATGGGCGTCATCGGTAATGTGCCGATCGCGCTGGCCGCCGGCCTCGGCGTCAACACCGTCGTGGCCCTCCAGCTCGCCCCCAGGATGAGCTGGCCGGACGCGATGGGCATGGTCGTCCTCGCGGGCATCGTGGTCATGCTGCTGGTCGCGACCGGGTTGCGCGAACGCGTGATGCACGCCGTACCGAAGTCGCTCCGCAAGGGCATCGCGATCGGTATCGGTCTCTTCATCCTGCTGATCGGTCTGGTCGACTCGGGGTTCGTCTCCCGCATCCCGGACGCCGCGCACACCACCGTGCCGCTCCAGCTCGGCAGCGACGGTCACCTCACCGGCTGGCCGGTCCTCGTCTTCGTCATCGGCGCGCTGCTCACCCTCGCGCTGCTCGTCCGCAAGGTGTCGGGCGCCATCCTGATCTCCATCGTCGCGATGACGGTCGTCGCGCTGATCATCGACGCGATCGCCGATCTGCCGGGCGAGGCATGGGGTCTGACCGTCCCGAAGTGGCCGGGCAACCCGGTCGCCACCCCGGACTTCGGCCTGATAGGTCACGTCAGCCTGTTCGGCGGCTTCAGCAAGGTCGGTGTGCTCACCGGCATCCTGTTCGTCTTCACTGTGCTGCTGTCCTGCTTCTTCGACGCGATGGGCACCATCCTCGGTGTCGGCGACGAGGCGAAGCTGACGGACAAGGACGGCAACTTCCCCGGCATCAACAAGGTGCTGTTCGTCGACGGCATCGCGGTCGCCGCGGGCGGTGCGACCTCCGCCTCCGCGGGCACCTGCTTCGTGGAGTCCACGGCGGGTGTCGGCGAGGGCGCCCGTACCGGCCTCGCGAGCATCGTGACGGGTCTGTTGTTCACGGTGGCGCTGTTCCTGACGCCGCTCGCGACCATGGTCCCGTCGCAGGCGGCCACCCCGGCGCTGCTGGCGGTCGGCTTCCTGATCATCTCGGGTTCGGTGCGGGACATCGACTGGAGCGACTACACGCTGGCCATCCCGGCCTTCCTGGCGATGCTGATGATGCCGTTCACGTACTCGATCACCAACGGTATCGGCATCGGCTTCATCGCCTTCTCCGTGCTGCGGGTCGTGGCCGGGCGCTGGCGCGAGGTGCCGGCGGCGATGTACGTGGTGTCCGCGGTCTTCGTCTTCTACTACGCGATGCCGGCCCTCGGCCTCACGTCGTGACCGCTGCCCCCCTGATCCGCGCGGTCCCGAGGCTCACGTGACCTCTTCCGCCCTGATCCCCGCGGTCTCTTCCGACCCGTAGAACTTCTCCGTCTCGTCGACGGCCGCCTTGAAGCGCTCGTCGAAGTCATCGCGAATGAGCGTCCGGGCGACATAGTCCTGGACGCTCATTCCGCGTTTGGCGGCATGCTGTCGGAGCCGGTCGAGCAGCTCACCGTCAATCCGCAGGCTGAGCACAGTCGATCCCATGGCAAGCAGGGTTACGGCCCAGGAGGTCGGTTCGCGTCATTTTCCGGATCCGGCTCACTCGTTCGGGTGATCGATTGGGGCAGTCTGCCTCTCGCGCGTGTAACACGAATGGTCTTTAGGGTAGGTAATGAGGTATCCTAATAAACATGCCTGACCTGATCCACGACGGCGACAGTGCGGCCGCCGTGAGCTCCCTTCGCTCAGCCGTGATGCTGCTCGGCCGACGCCTGAAGCACCAGCGCGTCGACGAGTCACTGAGCCCCACCGAGATGTCGGTGCTCGGCACGCTCGCCCGCTGCGGCTCGGCCACGCCGGGTGAGCTGGCCCGCAAGGAGCATGTGCAGCCTCCGTCGATGACTCGCATCGTCGCGCTGCTGGAAGCGAAGGGGCTGGTCAGACTGGAACCGCACCCCGATGACCGTCGTCAGAAGATGGTCAGCCAGACCGAGCGGGCGGAAGCCATGCTCGAAGAGAGCCGCTCCAAGCGGAACGCCTGGCTGGCCACCCTCGCCGAGGGCCTGGACGAGGACGAGTGGGAGACGCTGCGCAAGGCGGCGCCCGTGCTGGAGAAGCTCGCCCACATGTAGCGGGGCAGGCC